>DATHPT010000025.1:0-15155 GCA_035483615.1 Solirubrobacteraceae bacterium
ACACCCGGCAGATACAGCTTGTTCTCGCGCTCCGCGCCGAGCAGGGCCCCCTGCTCTGGGCTGCGTGTTTGAAGCGTGGTCCGCAGGCCGGCCCTGCTCAGCAGCACCGCGAGCGCCGTCCCGAATGAGCCGGCGCCGATCACCGTCGCGCGACGTGCTCCGGGGCTCGGAAGCGCACGGCCGCGCGGTGCCCGTAGCGCCGGCGCCGTGGCGGACTGGGGGGTCGCCGGCCGTGATGTGCCCGAATCATCCGGGACCGACGCCGCCGCAGGGCTCGGAGTAGGCTCGGGCGCGGTCATCTGATGCGCGAGCCTAGCGATCCGCAGAACAGCAACGTGGAATGGCGAAACTGGGCCGGCGACCAAAGCTGCCGTCCGGCGGCTATCGCGCACCCGGAATCGATCGAGGAGATCTCCGCCGTGGTCGGTCGCGCGGCCATGGAGGGCCGGCACGTGCGGGTTGCCGGCGCGGGGCACTCCTTCAGCGACATCGCCTGCACCGACGGGGTGCTGATCGTGCTTGACCGCTTCGACCGGGTGCTCGAGCTGGACCGCGGGTCGAGCTGTGTGCGGGTGCAGGGCGGCATCACGATCGCGCAGCTGAGCGCGCACCTTGCAGAGGATGGCCTGGCGCTGGAGAACCTTGGAGACATCGACGTGCAGAGTGTCGCCGGCGCGATCTCGACGGCCACCCATGGGACGGGCGCTCGCCTGGGCAACATCCCTTCGCAGGTCGTGGAGCTGACGCTGGTGCTGGCGGACGGCTCGACGCTGGTCTGCTCACAGGAGCACGACCCCGATCTGTTTCGTGCGGCCCGGGTTGGGCTGGGAGCCCTCGGGGTGGTGGCCGAGGTGACGCTCCGCTGTGTGCCCGAGTTCACGCTGAGGGGGACGGATGCTCCCGCTCCGCTGGGGGAGACGCTTGAGCGCTTCGAGGAGACCGCGCTCGCCAACGAGCACTTCGAGTTCTTCGTGTTCCCCCACTGCGAGGTGGCGCTCACGCGCACAAACAACCGCACCGAGGAAGCGCCGCGCCCGCGGGGAAGGGTGGCGGAGTATGCGAACGATGTGCTGCTAACCAACCACGCCTTCGAGCTGTGCTGTCGCATCGGACAGCGTCTGCCGAGCCGCATCCCCGAGATCAACCGGCTGGTGACGCGTCTGGCCGGCAGCTCCAAGCGGGTCGATCGCTCCGACCGGATCTTCGCGAGCCCGCGGCTGGTGCGGTTCACCGAGATGGAGTACGCGTTGCCGCGGGAGCACACGAGCGGGGCCGTCCGCCGCGTGCTGCAGATGATCGAGCGGCAGGGATTCGCCGTTCCGTTCCCGATCGAGGTGCGCACGGTGGCGCCCGATGATGCGCTGCTGAGCACCGCAGCCGGGCGGGAGAGCGGATACGTGGCGGTGCACATGTTTCGCGGCATGGAGTGGGAGCCGTACTTCAGGGCGGTCGAGCGGATCATGGACGAGCTCCAGGGACGCCCGCACTGGGGAAAGCGTCACTTCCAGACCGCTGCCACGCTGCGCCCCCGCTACCCGGAGTGGGATCGCTTCCAGGCGGTGCGCGCCCGGCTGGATCCGGAAGGTCGCTTTGCCAACGCCTGGACCGATCGGGTGCTCGGGCCGGTGGGCGCCCTGGGTCTGGGGTGAGCGTGACCGATCTGCTGCAGCGCCTCGAACGGGCGACGGCTGATCTGGAGGCGCCGTTTGCCGTGGTCGACCTCGACGCCTTCTGGGAGAACGCCGCCGACATGGAACGCCGCGCCGCGGGCAAGCCGATCCGCTTGGCGAGCAAGTCGGTGCGGTGCCGGGCACTTCAGGAACGCGTGCTGGCCCGTCCCGGTTTCCAGGGGACGCTCGCCTTCACGCTGCCGGAGGCGCTGTGGCTGGCCGAGCTGGGCTTCCATGACCTGGTGGTGGCTTACCCCACCGTGGACCGCACGGCGCTGCGGGCGCTTGCGCGGCTGCCCGAGCGCAACCCGCAGGGACGGGTGGCGGTGATGGTGGACAGCGTCGCTCAGCTCGATCTGATCGAGGCGGCCGTCGGCGAGTTGGAGGACGGCGGAGCGCGAGGCTCCGGAGCACACGCTGAGGGAGCGCCCGCTCAGCCGATCCGAGTGTGCATCGACGTCGATGCGAGCCTGTGGATGCTTGACGGGCGCATCCGCATCGGCGCGAAGCGCTCGCCCGTCCACACGGCTTCCGAGGCGGCGGCGCTGGCTCGCGAGATCGTCTCCCGCGAGCGCCTGCAGCTGGTGGGGATCATGTCCTATGAGGCACAGATAGCCGGCCTCGGCGACGCGCCGCCGGGTCGAGCGCTGCGGGGAGCGGCGATCAGGATGCTGCAGCAGCGCTCAGCCAGAGAGCTCGCGACCCGGCGTGCCGAGGTTGTGGCAGCCGTGCAGGAGACACTGCGCGCCGGCTCGGCTCAGCCGCTCGAGCTCGTCAACGGTGGCGGTACCGGTAGCCTCGAGTTGACGGGAGCCGAGCAGGCGGTCACAGAGATCGCAGCCGGTTCGGGGCTCTATGGGCCGACCCTGTTCGACGCCTACCGCGCCTTTCAGCCACAGCCCGCCGCGCTGTTTGCGCTGCCGGTCGTGCGCAAGCCGGCGCCCGCAGCGGCGACTGTGCTCGGCGGCGGCTACCTCGCGTCGGGCCCCGCCGACGCGGCGCGCCTGCCCACGCCGTTCCTGCCGCCAGGTCTGGCGCTCGACAGGCAGGAGGGCGCCGGGGAGGTGCAGACGCCGCTCACAGGCGAGTCCACACGCGCTCTCGGGGTGGGAGACCGCGTGTGGTTCCGCCACGCGAAGGCGGGGGAGCTGTGCGAGCGCTTCGAGCGCTTGCACCTGATCGAAGGCGAACGGGTCGTCGAGCAGGTCCCGACCTATCGGGGCGAGGGAAAGTGCTTTCTGTGATCACCCGACCCGACCCGACCCGAGCCATGCCGAGCGAAACTTTGCCGACCTGAGCCTTGCAGAGCTGAGCTCTGCCGGCCTGAGCTTTGCCGGCCTGAGCTTGGCCGACCCGAGTCTTGTGGAGCTGAGCTTTGCCGACCCGAGTCTTGTGGAGCTGAGCTATGCCGGCCCGAGTCTTGCCGAGCTTAGCTATGCCGGCCGATCTCTACACAAGCTTCGCGAGCTTCTTGCCCGCGGCGCTCAGTGCGCGCGCGGTGCTCGCCTCGAGAATGACCTGCAGGTCGACGATCCGCGCCTCGAACGGGTCCAGCTCGTCCTTGGCGGTCACCGCATAGGCGGGTACGCCCCGTTGCCGGGCTCGGGTGGCGGCCTCGAAGGCGACGCTGCCCGCAAGCGAGCGATCGTTCAGGTGCTCGCGGGCGATCACGACAGCCCTTGCGGCGAGCATCCGCCCGTCGAAGTCCAGACCGTCAAGCAGCGTCGATGCCACGCTCGCCCGTCCACCCGACGCCCCTCCTGGGTTTTCCGATAGTGGAAAGAGGTCGCACTGCAGCTGGCCCTCGGCCTGCAGCCCGCGTGCGATCGCCCTCGCCACCCGGGCTCCGTCCAGCTCCGCTCCAAAGCTCTCGGCGAGTACGAGCACAGTTCTCGAGATCACGGCTGGCATCCTTACAGGAGTGCCCCGCAAGAAGAGCGACACCACACAGGCCGAGACGAGCGCCACCGCGCAGGTGGGCGGAGGTGATGAGGGGGCCGTGTCGGAGGCTACCCCGAGCAGGCGCCGCAAGGGGGAGGATCCCAAGGACCACCTGCTGTTGGAGCTATGCGGGCAGCAGGTGCGAGTCTCAAAACCGGAGAAGATCTTCTTTCCCGAGCCGGGCTTCACGAAGCTCGACCTGGTCAGCTATTACATGGAGTGCGAGCAGGCGGTCGTGCGTCATCTCAGCGAGCGTCCCACGGTCATGAAGCGTTGGGTGGATGGGGTGCAGGGCAAACCGTTCTTCCAGAAGCGCGTTCCGAGCGGCGCGCCCGAGTGGCTGCAGACTGCCACGGTCACCTTCCCGAGTGGGCGCCATGCCCGCGAGCTCGTTCCCAATGACGTGGCCCATCTCGTGTGGGCGGTCAACCTCGGCGTGATCGACTGGAACCCCTGGGCGGTGCGCCGCGCGGATCTCGACCATCCCGACGAGCTGCGCATCGACCTCGACCCGGGACCGGAGATCGACTTCGCTCAGGTGCGCAGGGTTGCGCTGACCGTGCGTGATGTGCTCGAGGAGCACAGCCTGCACGGCTTTCCGAAGACCTCCGGCTCGCGTGGCATCCACGTGTTCGTGCGGATCCTGCCTGAGCACGACTTCTCCGAGGTGCGCCGCGCCGCGCTCGCCCTCGCGCGCGAGGTGGAGCGGCGGATGCCGCGGGAAGCCACCAGTCGCTGGTGGAAGGAGGAGCGTGAGGGAGTGTTCATCGACTACAACCAGAACGCCCGCGATCGCACGGTCGCATCCGCCTACTCGGTGCGGGCGGTGCCCGACGCGCGCGTGTCCTGTCCGCTGGAGTGGGAGGAGGTGGCCGACGTGGAGCCGGGTGAGCTGCGCATCGACACGGTCCCAGCTCGCCTGCGCGAACGCGGCGATCCGAGCGCCACGATCGACGAGCACTCAGGCTCGCTCGCCGGCCTGCTCGAGCTGGCAGCTCGTGACGAGCGGGAGGGGCTTGGCGATGCACCCTGGCCGCCTCACTTTCGCAAGCAGACCGGAGAGCCGCGTCGTGTGCAGCCAAGCCGAGCCCGCCCAGCATGAGCCTGCCTCTCGCACCGCCGATCAAGCCCGCGCTTGCCCTCTCGCGCAAGGCGCTGCCCGCCGACGAGGACTACGTGTATGAGGTCAAGCTCGACGGATTCCGCTGCATAGCGTTCGTCGACGGCGAGGAGCTGTTCCTGCAATCGCGCAACGGCAAGGCCCTCGGTCGCTACTTCCCTGAGTTGACCTTCCCGCCTGGGCGCTACGTGCTCGACGGGGAGATCGTCGTGCGCGGCGTGGATGGCAGCGAGGATTTCGACGCGCTCGGGCAGCGCATCCATCCGGCGGCCTCCCGTATCGAACGCCTCGCGGCCGAGACTCCCGCTGTGTTCATCGCCTTCGATCTGCTCGCCCAGGAGGATGATTCGTGGCTGGAGCGTCCCTTCGAGCAGCGGCGTGTGGGTCTTCAGGCGCTGCTGGCTGAGAAGCGCTTCGCGGAGGCTCCGGTGGAGCTGATGGTCGCGGTCGACACGCCCCAGGAGGCCGAGCGCTGGCTGCAGGAAGCGGAGGGCGTGATCGCCAAGGAGCGCTCCGCCTCTTATCTGCCCGGTGAGCGCAAGGGCATGGTCAAGGTCAAGCGCACCCGCACGATCGACGCCGTGGTCGTCGGCTGGCGCCCCGGCAAGGAAGAGGACACGGTTGGAGCGCTGATCCTCGGTCTCTACGACGGAGAGCAACTGCGCGTGGTCGGTCATTGCTCCGGCCTCACCGCGAAGGCCAAGCGCGATCTCATCGGTTTCTTCGCCCCCTACGAGACGGGCGAGCGCGGTTCGGCCGACCCGAGCCGCTGGAGCGCCGGGCGCGACCTGGAGTGGGTGGCGCTGCGCCCCGAGCTGGTGGTGGAGATCGATTTCGATCACATCTCCGCCGGGCGTATCCGCCACGGCGCGAAGCTCAGACGCTGGCGCGAGGACAAGCGCCCGCAGGAGTGCACGATCGACCAGCTTGCGAGCTGAGCCGACAGCGCTCCTGGCGGATATGCGCTCCTCGACCCCACCGATAGACGTTCCTCGGGCGGGCGCCTACGCGCTCCCAACGAACGGATGGGCGCTCCCAGGGCTGAGCGGTGATGCACTCCTCGGCCGAGCGGATAGGCTGATGAGATGAGCGAGGAGGGTGCCGTCACCGCGACCGTGGCCGAGGAGGAGTACCTGCAGATCCTGTTCTGGCTGCACGAGGCGGGATTGCCGATGACAGGCGCCAATGTTGCGCGGGCGATGCAGCTCTCGGCGCCCACCGTCCACGAGATGGTGGGGCGACTGGAGCGTGACGGCTACATCACCCGCGGCGCGGACCGTGCGATCGCCTTCACCCCCTCAGGTTCCGAGCACGCCGAGGGGATCGTGCGCCGTCACCGCCTGATCGAGCGCTTCCTAACCGATGTTCTGGGGGTGCCGTGGGACGAGGTGCACGAGGAGGCCGAGCGACTTGAGCACGCCATGTCGCCGGTGCTCGAGGAGCGCATGCTGGCTGCCATCGGAGACGCCAAGACTTGTCCCCACGGGCATCCGATCGTCGCCGGGGCGCGCCTGGCGGGCGTTCCGCTCGCCGACGTCGAGGTGGGCGCCTCCGTCCGCATCCTGCGCTTCGAGAACGAGGCCGAGGATCTGCTGCGCTACCTGAAGGCGTCGGGCATCGAGCCGGGGCTCGAAGGCAGGCTCATGACACACGACGACGAGCAGGTGGTCGTGGAGACTGCCGACGGCCAGCGCTGCGTACTCACACCGAGCGTCGCCGAGACGGTCTCGGTGACGGCCGATCCCTCTCCGCCACCGCGCACCGCGCTGCCGGAGCAGCTTGTTCTGGGCCAGCGCTACGGGCGCTGACGTTCGACAGTCGGCGCGATGCTGCGCCCTCGCCCGTTCGTGTGCTCAGCACACTTCACTCGCTGCGTCCTTGTCTCGCTTGGCTCTCGAACGTCAGGAGCTGAGTGAGCGGAAGGCTTCGGCCAGGCGTCCCACACCCTCGTCTATCTGCTCTGGGGTGACGCCTGAGTAGGCAAGTCTCAAGGTGTTCTCGCCGCCCTCCAACAGGAAGTCGGTGCCCTTCACAAACGCCACCCCTAGCTCGCCGGCGAGGGTGAACAGGGCGTTTACGTCGGTGCCCTTGGGCAGCGTCACCCACATGAAATAGCCGCCCTCCGGTGTCACGAACTCGGCCTCTGGCAGCTCGCGGCGCAGCGCTCGCTCCAGGGTCAGGGCGCGCTTTGCCAGCGCCGTCCTGACCGTCTCGATCGAACGATCGATCGCCCCCGAGGCGCAGAACTCGTACACGATCGACTGCGACACCATGTTCGGCGAGATATAGGTGTTCGTGGCCAGCTTCGCGATCTGCCCGATCAGCTCGCTCGGGCCGACCAGGTAGCCCACGCGGATGCCGGGACACACGGTCTTCGAGAAGGACGAGGCGTACACCACGCGCTCGGGTGCGAGCGAGAGCATCGTCGGCAGCTTCTCGCCACTGAAGCGCAACTCGACATAGGGGTCGTCCTCGAACACGAGGAAATCGTGATCGGCCGCCAGCTTCAAGAGCGCTTCGCGCTTGGCCAGCGACAGCGTGTATCCAGCGGGATTCTGAAAGTTCGGGATGATGTGCGCGAGCTTCGCCTGCATGGTCGCCGGCCCCCCGAGTAGAGCGGCCAGCGCCTCCGTGTCGATCCCGTCGGTCTGCAACTCGACCGCATGAACCTTCGCACCGCGCTGGCGCAGGGACAGGAGCGTACGGTCATATGTTGGGCGCTCCACGATCACGTCATCCCCGCTGCTCACAAGCTGCTCGAACAGGAACGCGTCTGCCTGCATCGAGCCGTTCGTGACGAGCACGCGCTCGGGCTCTACGCCATGGCGATCGGCGATCCAGGCGCGCAGCCTGGGATAGCCGATCGAGGTTCCATACGCCGTGGTGCCCGCCGGATCGCTCTCGAACGCGCGACCGGCGGCGTCCTTCAGCCCCTGCACGTCGACTATGTCGAGCGAGGGGGCGCCGCGGGCAAAGGAAATCGTGGACGTGGAAGTTGCCATTGCGAGCAAGCCTAGACGGAATTGTCGACAGACGCCTGAGTGCCGAGCGTCAGACGTCTGTCCGTGAAGAAGAGCGAGACTCCGGGGAGACCAGACGGCTGTATTCGTCGATCAGCTCCTCCATCGTGCGAGACAGCTTGTCGCGAAAGCGCACGAGCTCGGCGAGGTCGACCGACCGGTTCTCCTCGACCGCGGCAGGCCTTCGAGGATCTGGACGCAGCGGCGGCGGAGACTGCGATCCTCCCGACAAGGAAGGAGGATGCATGCCGGGCGGCGTCGACGCGGACGCCTCGTCGGGCGGGCTGGGGGATCGTGGCGGGCTCCCAGGCGTCCAAGGCATGGACGGCTCGATTGTCGCCGCCGAGTGCGCCGGTCTGGGCGGCGCCGACCCCGATGGCGGTTGTGAAGGAAGCCACGTCGGTGGGGGCGATGGGGAGTCGGGCTGGGTCGACTGCGAGGCGGGTGTGGGTATCTCCCCATAAGCGGTCTCGCGGACCTCGACGGACAGGTCGCGCTCGGTCGTGGCGTCGCCCTGGGAGGGAACTTCCTCGCCTCCGAACACTGCAGGTCCTCCGAACGCGTCCTGGTCGACCAGGATCGCCTCTTTGGAAGACGAGTCGTCCACCCCATCACCATCGAGGCCGGCGCGCTCCACAGCCTCGTCGACCAGCTTCCCCGGTCGGTGCGCCGGCTCAGCCGGCCTATCGCTGTGCCCGACCGTGGTCAGCTCGCGCTCGAGCTCCTGGAGCTTGAGCTCCAGCTCTCCAAGCGTCTTTGCGACCTCCTGGTCCACGGCTTCAGCGTAGCTGCTGGCCGAGCGGCGATCCCGCGGTGTGCCCCGGAGGGGCCATCGATTGCCGATCGCCAGGGGCTCCGCCCAGGATCTCGATTGCGATCTCGGCTACTTCGGTGGGTGTGCGTCCAACGCGCACGCCCTTGGCTTCGAGCGCGGCCGCCTTGGCGGAGGCGGTGCCGGCGGACCCCGACACGATCGCTCCCGCATGACCCATCTGCTTTCCGGCGGGGGCGGTGAAACCAGCGATATAGGCCACAACAGGCTTGCTGACAGACTCGGAGATGTACTGGGCGGCCTCCTCCTCGGCCGAGCCCCCGATCTCGCCGGAGAGCACGATCAGCTAGGTCTGGGGGTCGCTCTGGAAGAGCTCGATGACGTCCACGAACGACGAGCCTGGCACCGGATCGCCGCCGATCCCGACGATCGAGCTGCAACCGAAGCCGGCCTGGGCGATCTCGTTGCCGATCTGGTAGGTCAGCGTGCCCGAGCGCGACACCACGCCGACGTTGCCCTCTTTGAAGAACGATGCGGGGATGATCCCGACGTTGGCCTTGCCCGGGGAGAGGATCCCAGGACAGTTGGGACCGATCAGGCGCGTCCCTGGGTGGTCTCGCTTCAGGGTGTTGTACACCCGCAACTCGTCATGAGCGGGGATCCCCTCGGTGATGGCGATCACCAGCTCCACGCCGGCCGCCGCGGCCTCGAGAATCGAGTCAGCCGCGAACCGCGGTGGCACGAAGATCATCGCCGTGTTCGGCTGAACCTCGCTCGCGGCCTGCTCCCAGCTGTCGAACACGGGGATGCCCTCGACGTCCTGGCCGCCCTTGCCAGGGGTCACGCCGCCCACCACGTTGGTGCCGTAGCGGCGGTTGTTCAATGTGTGGAACGAGCCCTCGCGGCCGGTGATTCCGGCGACCGCGAGCCGTGTGCTCTCGCCGACGAGCACGGACATCAGATCGTCACTCCCGTGATCGTCCTCTGAAGAATTCTCATGCGCTTGCTCCCGTGCTCTGGGCGGCCAGCGCCACGACCTTCTCGGCCGCCTCGTTCATAGTGCTCGCCGAGTGCACGTTCGGCAGCGCGGCCTCCTGCAGGAGCTCGCGACCTTGCACGTCGTTCGTGCCATCCAGGCGCACCACGAACGGAACGCTCGGTTTGATGTCGGCAAAGGCGGCGATCAAGCCGTTGGCCACCTCGTCGCAACGTGTGATCCCGCCGAAGATATTGAAGAGAACCGCTTTCACGGCGTCGTTGGCGAGGATCAGCTCCACTGCCTGCTTGACCTTGGCTGCGTCAGAGCCGCCGCCCGCGTCGAGGAAGTTCGCCGGCGCTCCACCGGCCTGAGCCACCACGTCGAGCGTGCTCATCACCAGGCCGGCGCCGTTGCCCAGGATGCCGATGTCGCCGTCGAGCGCCACGTACTGCACGCCCTGTTCCTTGGCCCTGCGCTCGATCGGGTCTTCGTTCTCGCTGTCGGACAGTCCTTGGTTCTCCGGGTGCCTGTAGAGCGCGTTGCCGTCCAAGGACACCTTCGCGTCGAGTGCCTTGACCTTGCGCTCAGGGGTGACGATCAGCGGGTTGATCTCCGCCAGCGTGGCGTCCTCCTTCAGCCACACCTCATACAGCGCCACGAGCGCGTCCGCCACGCCCTCGATCACATCCGCGTCGGCCCCGCCCTTGGTGGAGACCTCGACCGCCTCGTCGCGGCTCAGGCCCTTCAGCGCGTCGACATGATGGCGTACAAGCTTCTCCGGGCTCTCCTCCGCCACCTGCTCGATCTCGACGCCCCCCTCGACGCTGAAGATCACCATCGGCTGCTTGGCCGAGCGGTCGAGCAGCACCGAGGCGTAGTACTCGGTCGCGATATCGCTCGCGTGCTCGATCCACAGCGTGCGCACCGTATGGCCGCGAATGTCCATCCCGAGGATGTTCTGCGCGTGCTCACGTGCCTGGGCCTCGTCGTCGGCGAGCTTCACGCCGCCGGCCTTGCCGCGGCCACCGATCAGCACCTGCGCCTTGACCACCACCGGGTAGCCGACCTCGTTGGCTGCCTCCACTGCATCCTCAACGGTGCTCACCGCCCTGCCGGCCGAGACCTCCAGGCCGTGTCGGGCGAACAGCTGCTTGCCTTGGTACTCGAGCAGGTCCATGCGGCGCGAGACTCTAACCGAAAGCGGGCTCGCCGCGCGCTGAGCAGCCCCACGACGCGCGCTGAGCAAGCCCACACGACGCGCGCTCAGTAAGCCCACACGACGCGCGCTCAGCAGCCACTACGGCATGGCGCAACGCGCGCTTGGCGACAGGCAAGGCATAATGCGCGCCCGTGCCAATCCCAAAGAACATCACGTTTGTCACCTTCGACGTCTACGGCACCCTGATCGATTGGGAGACCGGTATCTACGAGGCGTTCGCCAAGGAGGCCGAGCGCGACGGGTTCGAGATCGACCGCGCGGTGCTGATCCCTCTGTTCCACGAGATCTCCCAGGAAATCGAGGCGGGCTCCTACGAGCTCTACGCCGAGGTCCTGCGACGCACAGCGATCGAGATAGCCAAGCGACTGGAGTGGAAACTCGAACCGTCCCGATCAGGCTTTCTCCCGGACTCCGTACAGCGCTGGAAGCCATTCAAGGAGACCGCCACCCAGCTGACGAAGCTCGCCAAGAAGCACAAGCTCGGCTTGATCTCCAACATCGACGACAAGCTGCTCGGCCATACCCGCCGGCACATACCGATGGATTTCGACCTGGTGGTGACGGCCCAGCAGGTTCGCTCCTACAAGCCCGATCCCGCCCATTTCGTCGAGTGCGCCCGGCGCCTGGGCTCCAAGAAGGGCTGGGTCCATGTCGCCGCCAGCCACCACTCCGACGTATCCCCTTGCGTCAAGCAGCGCATCCCCGTGATCTGGGTCAACCGCAACAAGCAGACGCTCGACTCCTCTCAGCGCAAGCCGACGGCGGAAGTGCCCAACCTGCGCGAGGCCGCCAAGCTGCTCGGGATCGCCTGAGCGCTCCGGCCGGACGACGCCGGGATTCGAGCCGGGATCGTCGATAGGTGCGAGTCGTCTCGCTTCACCCAGATGTCCTGGTGGCGACCAGTCGTATCTGGCAGACCAACTGCACGATCATTCGTGGGAAGGTAGCCGCCGGAGAGGGGGGCGAGACGTTCGTGATCGACTCGCCGATCCTGCCGGACGAGCTGGAAATCCTGCCGGCGCTGCTCGAGCAGTCCGGCTACCCGCCTCCCGGTGGCCTGCTCGTCACGCACGCCGACTGGGATCACCTGCTCGGACGCCTCGCTTTCCCGGATGCCACCATCGGCTGCTCCCGGACGAGCGCGGAGCGGATGCAAGCCACGCCAGGCACGCCCCAGCGCGAGCTGCGAGATTTCGATGAGCAGCACTACCTGCATCGACCCCGACCGCTGGCGCTCGGAGCCGTGCAGGCGCTCGATGTTCCCGGCCGCTGCGAGATCGGCTCTCAGGAGCTCGCTCTGCACCCGACCGAGGGTCATACCGGCGATGGGATGGTCGTATCGATCGACTGGGCCGGGGTGCTCGTCGCCGGCGACTATCTCTCGACGGTCGAGATCCCGGTGCTGGGCGAGGGCGGCTCGATCGCCTCCTATCTGTCCACCCTGGAGCGGTTGCGGCCGCTGGTCTCTGAGGTCGAGCGCGTCGTGCCTGGACATGGCCCGGTGCTCGATCGTCAGCGGGCCCTGGCTGTGCTCGAGGAGGACGTGGCCTATTTGAGCGCTCTGCGTGAGCACAGCGCCGCTGCCGAGCTGCCCCAGGGACGTCGCACCAGGGCACAGCGCGCAATCCACGCGCAGAACACAGCCTCGCTCTAGACGCGCTTCGAGAGAGGCACACAGAAGCGTGCCTCTGGATGTGTCCGTGTGGCGCTCAGCGTGCGGCGTCGTTGCGCCGCACGTACCACCGGACCGTCATCTCGGCCACCACCGTGCCGTCGGCGTCGGTCATCTCAACGCCGATCGGGAAGCGCACACGGCCGTCGGCTGCGAGCTTGGCGCGCAGCTCCTCGCGATCCTCCCCGAAGCGGGCCGTGGCTGTGATCTCGCCCTTTGCCAGCTTGCGATAGGCGATCTCGGCCGACTCGGCCAGCGGGGTGATCTCGCCCATGATGTCCAGGAACGAGCCCACGAACGCCGCGCCCGAGGCCGCCTCGCCTGCTGAGAACAGGCCACCGGCGTGCTGTGAGCCGACATGGTTGCGCAGGCGCTCGTCGTCGGGGAGCCTCACCACTCCGTGATCCTCGGCGACCGTGACCGTCTCCAGGCCAAGATGCACGTTGAAGGGGATCGCCTTGCTCAATCCGGCGGCCACCGCCGCGTAGTCGACTGCTGACATGCTGGGTCCTCCGTCTCCTGGTTTCGGCGCGGGCGAGCTCCCGCGCTCAGCTCTCGGCGGCTGCGGCGTCGCTGGTGATCGTGGCGATCGGGGCGCCCGCGTTGATCGGCTCGCCCTCCACGATCGGCAGCTCAGCGATCGTGCCGGCCTTGTGCGCGGTGATCTCGTTCTCCATCTTCATCGCCTCGATGATGCACAGGATCTGGCCCTCGGTCACCACGTCGCCCTGTTTGACGAGCACCTTCCACATGTTTCCCTGCAGCGGTGACTCGAGCATGTCAGGACCGCCCGCGCTCGAGGATTTGCCGCCGGCCCTGGCGGAGCGCTTGGGGGCCTGGGTCGCCGGTGAGGAGCCGTTGACGGCGATTGCGCCCGCGGGCGGCGCGCCCACCACGCGCACATCGAAGCGCTGTCCGGAGACCTCCACCGTGTAGGTCTGCTCGACCTGCTCCTGCTCGTCCGCGCTCGTGCTCGCGGGCTTCTCGAACGCAAGCGTCTTCAGCCAGGCGCGGTCCTCCAGCAGGTCGCGGCAGGTCTCGCCTTTCGCCCACTGCTCGGTCTCGAGCAGCGCCTTGTGGAACGGGATCAGCGTCTTCAGCCCCTCGATCTCGTATTCCTCGAGTGCTCGCAGCATGCGCTTCGTGGCCTGCTCGCGGTCTGCGTCCCACACAATCAGCTTGGCCACCATCGGGTCGTACATCGGCGAGACCTCTCCGCCGGCTCCCACCCCCGAATCGACCCGCACGCCAGGCCCTTTCGGCTCGGAATAGGCCCCGATCTTTCCGGGCGCCGGCGCGAAGTTCTTCGACGCGTCCTCGGCGTTGATGCGGCACTCGATCGCATGGCCACGCAGGCTCACGTCCTGCTGAACGAGCGCCAGCTGCTCACCGGCGGCAGCGCGAATGCCTTCCTTGACGATGTCCACACCGGTGGTCATCTCGGTCACACAGTGCTCCACCTGCACACGCGTGTTCATCTCGAGGAAGAAATACTCGCCGTTCTGCAGCAGCCCCTCGATCGTGCCCGCGCCGACATAGTCCACCGCGCGGGCTGCCTCCACGCCGATCTGGCCGATGCGCTCGCGCAACTGCTCGTCCACGACCCATTCGGGGGCAGGGGACTCCTCGATCACCTTCTGATGGCGACGCTGGATCGAGCAATCGCGCTCGCCGAGATGGATCACGTTGCCGTGACGGTCCGCCAGGATCTGCACCTCGACGTGGCGCGGGTCGGGCAGGTATCGCTCCAGGTAGACGGTCGCATCTGAGAAGAACTTCTCGCCCTCGCGACTGGCGCCCTCGAACGCCCCTTCGAGCTCATCCTCGGTGAGTGCCACGCGAAAGCCCTTGCCGCCGCCGCCGCCGGAGGCCTTCACCGCGACGGGGAAGCCGATCTCCTGCTTGGCGATCTTCATGGCGTCGGACACGCTCGCAACCGCCTCGGTGGTGCCGGGCACGATTGGAACTCCGGCAGCCTGCATCAGCTCACGCGCCCTCGTCTTGGAGCCCATCGCTTCGATCGCGCTCGGCGGAGGCCCGATGAACACGATTCCCGCGTCCTCGCATGCCTGTGCGAACGGCGCATTCTCGGCGAGGAAGCCGTACCCGGGGTGGATAGCCTCGGCTCCGGAGCGCTTCGCCGCATCGATGATCTTCTCGATGCTCAGATAGTTGTCGGCCGCCGGTCCCTCGCCGAGGTTGTAGGCCTCACCGGCGCAGCTCACGTGCAATGCGTCGCGGTCGAGCTCGGAATAAACAGCGACGGAGGAGATCCCCATCTCCTCCAGCGCGCGGAATATGCGTACGGCGATCTCGCCGCGGTTGGCTACCAGGACCTTTGAGAACATCGGCGGAAGCCTATTCGATAAAGAGCCCCCGCGGGGTGCTCGACAGCTCATTCCCGCGGTCGTAAACGTTTCGTCTACATCGGTCAGCTACCGGCGGCTGAACCTGCCCCCCGCGGCTCAGAGCGCGGCGCACACCAACCCTGCTCCGACCGTGTTGTTGGACACCTCGTCGATCACGATGAAGCTGCCCGTGCGACGATTGCTCTCATACGGGTCGAACACCAGCGGGGCGCTCGTGCGCAGGCGGACCCTGCCGATGTCGTTCAGCGCCAGCTCCTGTGGCGCCTCGGCGCGCTCCAGCGTGTGCACGTCGACGTGGTCGCACAGCTCGTCCACGATCGCCGTCACCTCGCGGGTTGTGTGCTTCACGACGTAGCGTCCGCCCTTGCGCAGCGGCTGGTCGGTCATCCAGCA
>DATHPT010000026.1:0-2738 GCA_035483615.1 Solirubrobacteraceae bacterium
GCCTGGTTGATGATGAACCCCAGACCCGCGTTGGCATTGACCTGCTCGGCGACGACGAGAGCGAGCCACGCGACCCCCAGCGACTGGCGCAGGCCGACCAGCGTCTGGGGCAGCGCACCGGGCAGGACGATGTGAAACAGGGTCTCCCGGCGGCTGAGCCCGAGCGAACGTCCGAGCTCGCCGAGGCGTCCGTCGACGCTCCGGATGCCGCTGAACGTGTTGAGGTAGAGCGGGATCGCGGCGCCCAGCGCGATGAGCAGGACCTTGGGAAGGTTGCCGATCCCGAACCAGATGATGAACACCGGAACCAGCCCGAACAGCGGCAGCGTGCGCACCATCTGCATGATCGGGTCCACCGCGGCCTCGCCCCACCGGCTCAGGCCCGCGATCACGGCGAGCAGAACCGCCACCGAGGCACCGACCGCGAATCCGGTCGCCATCCGCCCCAGCGACACCAGCAGAGCATGCTGGAGGGTTCCGTAGGCCGCGGAGTTGCTGGTGATCAGCGTGTAGCCCTCGTGGACAACCTCGGTGGGGGGAGGCAGCTTGGTCGCCGACACCAGGTTCAGGACATGGCTGAGCTGCCAGACGCCGAGCAGTACCAGCGGGCTGATGATGCGAGCCCAGGCGCCGGCGCGCAGGCGGCGCCGACCGCCAGAGCGACGAGCCTCGCTCTCGCCCACGGGCCGCTCGGCGACGCGGATGGCGCCGAGTGCCTGCGAGCCGGTGTTGGTCGTGCTCATAGTGGTCTCCTGGATTGGGTATGCGTTCGCACGCGACGAGCCGGCATGACGCCCCGCTCGACGCCCGTCGCATTAAAACTACACTATCTCAATTGGAATTCCACGGAATTGATGAGCGCCATCCTGTGGGGCGCGCACACTGCCCTCCCCCGCTCCCTGTGGACCTCCAGATCAACCTCGCCCCCGGATCCCCGTTACGCCTTCAGCTGGAGGAGGCGCTGCGCGACGCGATCCGGTCGGGCCGCCTGGCGCAGGGATCGCTGCTCCCGCCGAGCCGCGTGTTGGCGCTGGAGCTCGGCGTGTCACGCGGTGTGGTGGTGGACAGCTATTCGCAGCTCGTGGCCGAGGGCTATCTGGCGGCCACGCGGGGCTCGGGGACCCGCGTGGCGACGTTGCCAACGCGATGGGGACTGCCGGGCCCGTCCGAGCCCCGGCACCGGACCCCGTTTCGCTATGACCTGCGCCCCGGGCAGGCCGACTTCCACGCCTTCCCCCGGCGTCGCTGGCAGGCCGCCGTGACCCGGGCGCTGCGCGAGCTGCCCGACACCCGCCTCACCTACGCCCCGCACCGCGGCGCACCGGAACTGCGGATCGCCATCGCCGCGTATCTGCGCCGGGCGAGGGCGGTGGTGGCCGAGGCCGAGCAGGTCGTGATCTCGTGCGGGGTCTCGCACGGGCTGCTGGCCGTGCTGGCGGCGCTGCGCCGGCGGGGCGCCCGCCGCATCGCCGTCGAGGACCCGGGGTGGCGCTGGCAGCGGCGCACCGTTGTGCGGGCCGGGCTCGAGGCGGTCCCGGTGCGCGTGGACGAGGAGGGTCTGATCGTCTCTGAGCTCGCGACGCAGGACGCGGACGCGGTGATGGTCACCGCGGCGCACCAGTACCCGACGGGTGTGGTGCTCTCGCCGCCGCGGCGCGAAGCGCTGATCGCGTGGGCACGCGATCACAACGCCCTCATCCTGGAGGACGACTACGACGCCGAGTACCGCTATGACCGCGACCCCGTGGCGGCGGTCCAGAGCCTCGCCCCCGACCGCGTGGCCTATGTGGGAACCGTGAGCAAGACCCTGGCCCCGGCGCTGCGGATCGGCTGGATCGTCGCGCCGGCGCGCCTGCTCGGCGATGTCGAGCAGGAGTTCCGCGTCAGCGCGGCGCAGCCGCCGACCATCGACCAGGTCGCACTGGCCACCCTGGTGCAGGACGGCGGACTGGACAGGCACCTGCGCGCGATGCGCCGGCGGTATCGGACCAAGCGGGAGCTGCTCATCGACACGCTCGCCCAACACGCCCCCGCTCTGCGGATCAGCGGAGAGGCGGCGGGGCTGCACGTCATGGCCTGGCTGCCCTCGGCAAGCGACGAGCACGCCATCGCTCTGCGCGCGGGGGAGCGCAGCGTCGGCGTGCACGAGCTGCATCGCAACTGCATGACCGAGAGAGCGTGGCCCCCGGCGCTGCTGCTCGGCTACGCGCTGCCCACCGAGTCAGAGATCGCCACCGGCGCCCAGCTCCTGGCCCAGGCGATCGGCTGAGGCCCAATTGGCCCCATGAGGCCGCCCGCGATTGGCCCTGGTCAACCCGAGGGTGCTCCCTGACACTCGGGATGGTGCAAATCGGTGGAGGGTGAGATGGGACGAGTAGTCGTGACTGAGTTCGTATCCGTGGACGGCGTCATCCAGGCCCCCGGCGATCCCGGCGAGTACGAACGGGGTGGCTGGGCCCGGGGCGGCGGCCAGGCCGGCAACCAGTTCAAGTTCGATGAGCTCATGGCCAGCGACGCGCAGCTGCTCGGGCGCGTCACCTACGAGGGCTTTGCCAAGGCCTGGCCGTCCATGGAGGGCACCGGCGGGTTCGGCGAGAAGATGAACGCGATGCCGAAGTTCGTGGCCTCCACCACGCTTCGCGATCCGGAGTGGGAGAACACCAGCGTCCTGGACGCGGACCTGGGCTCCTCGGTCACCGGCCTCAAGGATCGCTACGACGGCGACATCCTGGTCGCCG
>DATHPT010000027.1:0-3284 GCA_035483615.1 Solirubrobacteraceae bacterium
CCTCGTCTCCGCGCTGATCTATCCGGTTCCTGACCCTGCCCTGCCGTTCCTCGGCGTCCACCTCACGAAGACGATCGAGGGCGAGGTGCTGATCGGGCCCACCGCGCTGCTCGCCGGAGCCCGCGACGCCTATGACCTGCGGCACGTGAGTCCCCACGACCTGCTCGACACGCTGCGCTGGCCGGGCTCCTGGCGGATGTTCCGTCGCTGGTGGCGTACCGGCGTGACCGAGGCTTCTCACGCCGCGCTTCGGTCTGCGTTCGTCCGGGCGGCGGCGCGCTACGTGCCCGCCCTCGACGTCGCCGACGTGGAGCCGGCGTTCGCCGGGGTACGGGCCCAGGCGTTGGGGCGCGACGGGCGGCTGGTCGACGATTTCGTGTTCTCGGCGACCGAGCGCGCTCTGCACGTGCGCAACGCGCCCTCCCCGGCCGCCACCTCCTCGCTGGCCATCGCCAGGCACGTCGTCGACGAGGCTCAGCGTGCCTTCGATCTTTAGCAGCGCGCCGTCGACCCATCAGCAGCGCATACTTGGCCGGCAGTCCGCCTGCGCCAGTGTGTTGACCGGCAGCCTCGCCACCAGCAGCGCGCTCGTGGTTCCGCGGGGCCGGCACCGTATGCTGACGGCCGTGCGCACCCCCGACCGGAATCCGCGGCAGGGTCCATGAGGCGAGCGGTGATCCTCGCTGGTGGGGAGGGCACCCGCCTGCGTCCCTACACAACCGTCCTGCCCAAGCCACTGATGCCGATCGGCGACAGGCCGGTGCTCGACATCGTGGTGCGCCAGCTCAAGCGCCACGGCTTCGATTCGATCACGCTTGCGACGGGATACCTGGCCGAGCTGATCGAGGCGTTCTTCCGCGACGGCTCCAGCTACGGGATACCGATCGACTACTTCCGCGAGCACGAGCCGCTTGGAACCGTCGGCGCGCTTGCTCTGATCGATGGGCTGGATCACGAGGACATCCTCGTGATGAACGGCGACGTGCTCACAGATATCGACTATCGCGCCCTGCTCGAGCGCCATCGCTCGAGCGACGCTGCGGCGACGATCGCCACCAAGGTCCGCCACATCCAGGTCTCTCTGGGCGTGCTGCGCTTCGGTGACGGCGATGACCCGACGCGACTTACCGGCTACGACGAGAAGCCCGCGATCGACTTCACGGCGAGCATGGGTGTCTACTGCTTTGCCCCCCGCGCGCTCGGCTACATCCAGCCGGGGGAGCGCCTGGACTTCCCGGACCTGATCCTGCGCCTGATCGCCGCCGGTGAGACCGTGCGTGCCTGGCCGAGCGATGACTACTGGCTGGACATCGGACGTCACGACGACTACGAGCAGGCTCAGGAGGAGTTCGCGCGCGTGCGCGACAGGTTGATTCCCGCGGACTGAAGCTCGGCTGTTGGTGGTCCTGCCCGTTGGCCGCTCAGAGAGCGGGCGAGGCAAGCACCGAGCGCACCGCCTCCACCACGAGCTCCACGCCAGTTTCGTCCATCGTCGCGCTGAGTGGCAGCGCGCAGTGACGATCCGCCGCTTCGGCCGCACGAGGCAGGCCGCCCTCCGGCTCAAGGCGCCGGTACTCGCTGAACCTGTGCAACGCCGGGTACCAGGTCGTCTGGATGCCGGCGGCGGCGAGCTCCGAGCGGAAGCGATCGCGCGCGTCGCGATCCTCCAGCAGCACGGGAAAGGCGAAATGGCTCGAGCGCTCGACCGCCTGGGCGTCCCAGATCAGATCGATGCCGGGAGTGTCGGCAAGCCGCTCGCGATAGGAGCGCACGAGCGCCCTGCGAGTGGCAATGTCCTGCTCGAGACGCTGCAGGCGGCTGAGGCCGAGCGCCGCCCGCGGCTCATCGATGCGGTAGTTGTAGCCGACGTCAACCACGTCATAGACCGGATCGTGGCCGCGATGGCGATCCCAGGTGCCGCTGGTCATCGCGTGCGAGCGCAGTTCGCGCACCCGTGCAGCCAGTGGCTCCTCGGCGGTCGTCACCATGCCACCCTCGCCCACGCACAGCTGCTTCTTGGAGAAGAAGCTGAAGCATCCCAGCTGGCCGACGGTGCCCACCTGGCGTCCCGACTGATCGACACGGGCGCCGATCGCCTGCGCGCAGTCCTCGATCAGGGTCAGTCCATGCGCGTCGCAGAGCGCGCGCAGCTCCAGCACATCGGCCGGATAGCCACAGAAGTGCACCGCCACCACCGCCCGTGTCCTGGGTGTGATCCGGCGTGCGACGTCCTCGACGTCGATGTTCAGATCGTGCGGGCCGCGAATGTCGCACAGAACCGGCTCCGCTCCCACATATCTGGTGGCGCCGGCGCTCGCCACGAACGTGAGCGCTGGCACGATCACCTCATCGCCGGGGCCCAGACCGGCCGCGAGGCAGGCGAGGTGAAGCGCCGCGGTTCCGCTGGAGACGGTCACCGCATGCGGCGTGTCCACGTACGCGGCGAGCGCCTGCTCGAAGGAGGCTGTGCGTGGCCCCATCGTCAGCCAGCCTGAGCGCAGGCAGTCCAGCACGGCCTCGACGTCGCTCTCGGGCATCGCTATGTCGGTGAGCGGCATGCGCCAGCTGCTCATCTGCGAATCACCTCTGCGAGCGCGCTGACGACGCGATCCTGATCGTCGTTGGTCATGTGGGGATAGAACGGCAGCGTGAGCTCGGTCCTCGAGGCCAGCTCGGTGATCGGCAGCGAGACATCCGGGAAGCGCTCACGGTAAGTCGAGAAGCGGTGCACCGAGGGGTAGAAGATGCTCGTCTGGATCCCACGCTCGCGCAGGTCGCTGCTGACCTCCGCACGGTGGCCGTCGGCCTCGAGCATGATCGGGATCACATAGCAGGAGGAGTCGGGCACATCCGCGTCATCGAAGGGCACGACGATGCCCTCGACCTCTGCCAGCAGGCGTCGATAGCGCAACGTCAGCTCCCGTCGCCGCGCGATGTCGGCCTCCAGTCGCTCCAGGCGCGAGAGCAGCAGCGCCGCGCGTGGCTCATCCAGGCGATAGTTGTAGCCGAGCCCCACCACGTCATAGGTGTCGGTGCGACCGCTGTGACGGTCCCAGGTGCCGCTGGTCATCGCATGCGAGCGCAGCGACCGCGCGAGCGCCGCCACCTCGTCGCTGTCCGTGCTGAGCAGCCCTCCCTCGCCGACCGACAGGACCTTGTTGGAGAAGAAGCTGAAGGCGCCCGCCAGGCCCCAGGCGCCGAGCTTGCGACCTGCAAGCGACGCGCTCGGAGCATGCGCCACGTCCTCGATCAACGCCACTCCGCGGTCCTCGCATAGCTCGCTC
>DATHPT010000028.1:0-6544 GCA_035483615.1 Solirubrobacteraceae bacterium
CCATCGAGGCGACACCCACGACCGTCACGGCGGAGAAGCTGAGCACACCGAAGAGGAATCCGGAGCGATAGCTGGCGCGCTTGCCCTTGGGCGAGGCTCCACGAGCCGGCGATTCATCAACGGTGGACATCGCTACAACAACGTGCGCAGAGCGGCCGACTCTTCCGAGAGAGAGCAACTGCATCGAGGCCGCGCCGACGCTCTATAGTGCCCGCTCCGATGCCCGCTCGCAAGCGCGTCTTTCCCCTCAGGCCCGGCGGTCCTGCAGACGTTGCGCCACGCTGGCTGACACGTGCACGGTCAGCCGGTTACACGTCGGTGCGTCGTTTGACAAGGCACAGCGACGACGGTGGCGTGCGAAATCCGCCATCGCCTCCGCCGTGCCCGCCCGGCTGGCGAATCGGGCCACCGGACTTCGTTGGCGTGGGCGTCCAACGCTGTGGGACCACGCGCTGGATCCGTCTGATCGGCTCCCATCCTGAGGTGGTGTGGCCACCGGCTGCCAAGGAGCTGCACTACTTCGATCGCTACCACCTCGGCGGCTGTGGCGCACGTGAGATAGCCGGCTATCACGAGTTCTTCCCCCGGGATGGAGAGCGCAAGGTCGGCGAGTGGACGCCGCTCTACATGAGCGCACCGTGGGTTCCCGCCCTGCTGGCCCAAGCCGCGCCGCAGGCACGTCTGCTGGTGCTGTTGCGCGATCCGGTCGAGCGCTACATCTCCGGATTGCAACACGACAGTGGCCACGCCCGCGAACAGGGCGTCTCACTCAGCCGTCTCACGCCGCTGGACGCATTCGCGCGGGGGCTCTACCACGCACAGCTGATCCGCCTGTTGTCACACTTCGACCGCTCCCAGATTCTGGTGCTTCAGTACGAGCGTTGCGTGAGCGAGCCGCTGGCGGAGCTGCGCAAGACCTTCCAGTTCCTTGGGCTGCGCGACGTCGAGTTCGTTCCCGACCTGACGATCACGCCCAACCGCCAGCCAAGCAAGCCCCAGCTGGACGCTGCCGCGAGAGACGCCTATGTGGCGGCCTATCGGGACGACGTACTGGCTCTGGCGCAGGCATTCCCCGAGATCGACCTGGCGCTGTGGCCCAACTTCGCCCCGCTCGCGGGTTGAACTTCACGGCTCGCGGTTGAGCTTACGGCTCGCGGTTGAGCTTCACGGCTCGCGGATTGAGCTTTTCCCAGTCCAGCTAGTCGAGTTTCGCCCCCTCGGACCCATCGAGCCGGCCCGATCCGTCGGTTGAACTCATTTTGCCGACGAACAGTCGTACAAAAGTTCCAGGAGCAGATCCGCGTTCAGTACATAGCGCCCCACTCACGGGCTCCTCTGCTCCCATGACTCCCACGATCACTCCTTCCCAGATCACCGACCCGCCTCCCGCTGCGCTCAATCGATCGGACGGACAGTTGACCGGGATATTCGAGCCTCCCAGCGGCTTTGTGCTGTCTGCGATCAGCCGCCACAAGCTGATCGTCCTGTTGTGCGTAGCGGCCTTCACGCTGGTCGGCCTCGCAGTGGGCCGCTCGAGCAAAGTCCTCTACACGGCATCGGCCACCCTGCAGGTGGGTCAGGTCAATCCCAACTCCCCCGGTTTCTATGGCTATGTCCAGTCCTCCGCCTCGCTCGCGACCGCCTTCAGCCGCTCGATAGCCGCCGAACCGGTGCTCGCCGCCGTCCAGCACAAGCTCGGCCTGGCTCCCTCCGCAGCGCTTGGGCGGCTGTCGGCCGAGCCGATTCCCCAGGCGCCGGCGTTTCGAGTGGCCGCCACGGGCCAGAGCGAGCTCGCCGCCGTCCAACTTGCGAATGTCGCAGCCAACGCGGTCATTGCCTACGAGGGTCAGAGCAACAGCGCCAACCCGGAGGCCGAATCGCTGCTGCACGAATATCGCGAAGCATCCGTGCGGGTGCAGCACGCCACCGAAAACATCGCTCACCTGGCCCACCGCTACCACGGCAAAATTCCCAAGAGCCTGCTTGCCCGCGCCGAAGCCGACAAGAACGCCGACTCGGCGCGCTACAGGGCGCTCGGATCTTCCTACAACGCCGCAGTGTTGAGCCAGGCGCCGCGCACCGGTCTCGTTTCGCTGCTGGCCGGCGCCGCGAGCGCCAGCGGCAATCGAAGCTCGAAGATCGAGCTGTACGGCTTCATCGGGCTGCTGGCCGGCATTCTTGTGGGTTGCAGCGCCGCGGTCCTGCGCGAGCGGCTTCGCATCAGGGGACGGCGCGCGGGAGCTGACATGGAGATGCCGAGGTCTCACCCAGCCTGATGGCCGAGCGCGCGGTTTGGCGTCCACCGTGGTACGCCTGGGCTCTCCTGGGACTGGCCGCGCTGGCGCTCATACATGAGTCTGCCCCTCATCTGCTCGAAGGAAGAGGGTCAGTGCTCACACCGCTGCTCGTTCTCGCTGGGGTGTTGGCAGCGCGCAGACTCTGGGAGGTCCCGCCCGCCACGCTGATGTGCGTGGCGCTTGCGCTTACGGTCTTCTCGGGCGCCTGGGGTTTGATCGGGCTTGGCGGCCTGCCACTCGACCGCCTTGCGATCCTCGGCGTCCTGCTTGCCGTATTTCTTCGCGCACCGGGCATAGCGCACACACCTCGACTTCAGCTACGCAATGTTCATCTGTTGATGGGTGTGACCGTTCTGTACGTGGTGGGTTCGGCGGCGGTTGCCGGCACACTGACGAACGAAACGGGAAGCTTTACTCTGATCGACCAGTTCGGGGCGGCGCCGTACCTCGTATTCCTGCTGGCTCCGTCGATCTTCGCAGGCCGACGTGAACGCAATCTGTTGCTCGGCACGCTTGTTGCGCTGGGCGGCTACCTCGGAATCACGGCGATCTTCGAGTCGCTGGGGCCTCACGGCCTTGTGTTCCCCAGCTACATCGTTCACGTCGACGCGATCTTGCCGGAAGCACGAGCGGGTGGACCATTCCAGAGCTCGGTGGGAGAGGGTTTCGCGACTTTCGCGTGCGCGGTGGCGGCCGTGATCGCATTCACCCAGTGGCGCGGGCTGCGCAGACGCTACATCGCAGCGCTCGTCGCCGGAGTGTCCATGCTCGGGTGCTTTCTCACCCAGGAGCGCGCCGTGTGGATCGCCGCGGCGCTAGCCGGCGCGGTTGCGGCGCTCGCAACGAAGGCAGGGCGACGTTGGATCATTCCCTGCACCTCGATATGCGCACTCCTGATCGGAGGAGCGCTGCTGCTCTCGCCCGCGCTCGCGAGCAAAGTCACGGGCCGGATCGAATACAAGCCGAGTGTCTGGGACCGCCAGAACCAGACTGCCGCGGCCTTCCGGATGATCCAGGAGAGGCCTCTGTTCGGTCTCGGCTGGAACCGGTATGAGACCGATAGCATCGAATACTTCAGACAAAGCGAAAACTATCCGCTGGTCGGATACAGCACCACCGTAAAGCCACAGCCGCTACACGACTCCTATCTGTCCTACACGGTCGAGTTGGGACTGATAGGGGCGCTGCTGTGGCTCGCCTCGCTGTTTTGGGGCGTGGGCAGCGCTGTTCTAAGTCGTGGACCGGCCGAGTTGCGCCCGTGGAAGCTGGGCCTGCTTGCCGTCGGCGTCTTCTTTGTTGTCGTGTCGCTTTTCAATCCGTACCTGCAGGCTTTCCCGATCCTGCTGTTGTGGACATGGGCGGGAGTGGCACTCGGCGGGGAGTCGCTGTCCGTGCAGGCCCGGCGCGCTCAATGGGTTGCGTGGCTGAACCGCAGGGCAGCCGAACAACCGGCTTGAGGAAGCAGATGACACTCCCCACGTTCTTCATAGTCGGCGCCGCCAAGGCGGGCACCACAAGCCTTCACTATTACCTGGACCAGCATCCGCAAATCCAGATGTCCTCGGTCAAGGAGCCACACTTCTTCGGCGGACCCGAGAATGAGTATCCCTATCCCGTCGGGCGGGTCAGCCGCTTGGACGCTTACGAAAAGCTGTTCGATCCGGCGATGGGCGTGCGAGGAGAGGCATCTCCGGGCTACGCGAACCATCCCCGCCGCCAGGGGGTCCCGCAGAGGATCAAGGAGCTTGTGCCGGACGCAAAGTTCATCTACCTGGTGCGCGACCCGGTGGCCCGCACCGTTTCTCATCATCAGCACAGGGTGGCCGTGGAGGGTGAGCGCAGGTCGCTGCAGGACGCGCTCGGTGATCTCTCCGATCCCTGCTCACCCTGCGTATGTCCGAGCATGTACGCGTTGCAGGTAGAACGCTACCTGGATCACTTTCCCCAAGAGCGAATACTCGTGCTCGACCAGACCGAACTGCTTGCCGACCGCCGATCGACGCTTGGCCAGATCTTCGACTTTCTCTCTGTGGATTCCTTCGACTGCGAGCGATTCGACGACGAGCTGTACAAGAGCAGCGAGCGACGGGTCTATCCACCGGGCTACGCACGCTTTGTCGAGCGCGCCATCTTGCGCCGCATCGAATGGGTGCCGAGCGAGGTGCGCAGCTCGCTTCGCCGAACAGCTGAGCGGGTGTTGCCCAGGGTCCAGGCCCCAACCCTTGATGAGCAGACGCGTATGCGTTTGCAGGAACACTACGCCGGCGACGTCGAGCGCCTGCGAGCACTCACCGGAAAGCGGTTCTCGACATGGAGCGTTTGATCTCCTGCCGACGTGATGCGGCCCCCTGGGTAACCGGCCTTGTTTTGATCTGCCTCCTGATCTGCGCATGCCTCGCGCTGACCGCATGCGCCACTAGCACAGATCCGCCAGCGCCGGTGGCTGGACTATCCCTCGCGGGATCTGCCAAGCCTGGCCAGCACCCAGGGAAAGACGCAGCGAACCCTGCGACGCACTTTCGCTTTTTCTCCCCAACAAGCATCTGGAATACAACACTTTCGCCCAATGCGGCGCTCGATCCCACCTCCTCTGCGACCATCGGCGCCCTCAACGCTGTGATCGCAGTCGAGCAGCAAGCACGCAGTGGCCCATGGATCAACACGACCGACTACAGCGTTCCGGTCTACACGGTATCCGCAGGCCAGCCCACGGTTCGTGTCAGGCTCGACCACACGCCACCGGAAGCCGCGCTGTCGGCAGCGTGGCGAACCGTCCCTCTTCCACCAACTGCCACTCCGGCCGCCGGAAGCGACGGTGATCTGGTCGTATGGCAGCCGAGCACAGATCGGCTGTGGGAATTCTGGAGATTGGCGCACGGTCCCCAGGGCTGGCACGCCTCGTGGGGCGGAGCCATCGAGCACGTGTCCTCAAACGTCGGTGTGTACGGGCCCAAGACATGGCCGGGCTCAGAGCCATGGTGGGGAGTCTCGGCGTCCTCGCTGTCGGTTGCAGGAGGACTGATCACCTTTGAAGATCTCCAGCACGACGAAATCAATCACGCCCTGGCGCTGGCGGTACCGGATATACGCGCCCGCATCTACGCCTCACCTGCACAGCGCAGCGACGGCAGATCCACCAACCCGCTCTCGCTGCTCGAGGGCGCGCGTCTGCGCCTGAACCCAAACCTCGACCTCACGACTCTGCACCTACCCAAGCTGACGCTCATGATCGCCCAAGCCGCACAACGCTACGGGATCTATGTGAGAGACGGGTCCAGCAACGTACAGCTCTATGCCCAGGACCCAAAATCGCTCACAGTCAATCCCTATCTGGGACCCCAGGGCTACTTCGAAGGTATGTATCCGGACCAGCTGCTCGCGTCCTTTCCATGGAAAGAACTCCAGTTGCTGAAGATGCAGCTGCACAAAAATGAACCCAGACGCCGCCGTCGCACGCGCGCAGACCTCCGACGTCACACCAAAGGACGGTAATACATGCTAAAGCCCCACGAACAGATCAAGCCTGCTCCCCCTCTACACTCGTGGGTAAGAGCGCGCCATCTCCTTGTCACTGCGATCTGCACGACAGCTGTATTCGCACTCTTTGTTGTGCCGGCTGGCGCCGAAACAGAATTCCTCACGAAGACCGAAAACCTGAAAGACCTGACCTCCACTGCAAGCGCGCTCGAAAACCTCGGGCTGGTACGTTCTGCATTCAATACGGTTCTGGGCAGGGAAGCCTTTATCTCAAATGTCACGGGCGAAGAAGACACAGTCTACGGCACCAGGGCCATGAAATCGAACGTCGGCGGCAAAGAGGATACGGTCATAGGCAACGAAGCGCTTCCAACCGCCACAGAAGCAAATAAGGACACTGCGATCGGCAACGGCTCGATGCACAATGCCAGCACGGGCGCCAACACAAACGTTGCGATCGGAAACAACACCCTCTTTTACGCCACAACCGCGTCTGAAAACACCGCGGTGGGCAATTCTGCGCTGGAAGGCTTCTCAAAAGAACCTGTCACAGGAAAGCGCAATACCGCCGTTGGGCGAGAAGCGGGAGCGGGCATCTTGAGCGGTGAAAGGAACACCGACATAGGATTCAATGCAGACGATGAAAATCAGACAGGCAGCGAAAACACCGCGATAGGCACAGACGCACTTGGCAGTCCGACCGTCAAAGCCGCCAGCACGTCGAGAGATACAGCGATCGGAATGAACGCGGGCCTGCATAGCGAAGGCAA
>DATHPT010000029.1:0-2387 GCA_035483615.1 Solirubrobacteraceae bacterium
CGATCGTTACGCCCATCCAGATATTTGGATGCCAAGGCAGAGACGGCGCCAGGTCAGCCAGGCGCTCGTGACGCTTGGTCAAGATCTGAAACGTGTGCCAGTGGGCCTGTCCCATGACCTCGAAGACCTGTTCGATGTAGGCGTCTGGAATACGCTCGTGGAAGAGGTCGCTCATCGAGTTGACGAAGATCATTCGCGGCCGCGACCACTTCAGCGGCTGCTCCAACCGCTGTGGCCAGAGCTTGAGCGCGAAGCCCTGCTCGTAGGGGTGCCCTGGGATGCCGCGCCAGCGCTCGGCGAACGTCTCCGCGTAGCAGTGCGCGCAGCCAGGCGAGACCTTGTCGCAGCCCGTCACCGGGTTCCAGGTCGCCTCAGTCCACTCGATCGCGCTCTTGTCAGCCATCACTGTGCTCGTTCGCCGCCTGCAAGCGGCATCCTGCCCGCTATCGAACATATGTTCCCTATGGCAGCGGACAGATGGCAGGACGCTCGCCAGACGCGAGCCTACACCCGCCGGCCCCCTCCTGGCGGCCGCCATGGAGCTCATCTCCTGAGGGCGGGCTCGGCTGCCAATCGCTTCGCTCCAACGGCTGAACAGACTACGGGTATGAAATACGGGGTGGGCTTGCTGTGCGGTCGTGTTCGTAGGGTCGTTTGACCGGGATAGGGGCTCTTGTGGGAAGACGCAATGGTGGGGCAGGCCGTCGTGCATTTGGGCTGCGAGCCCGTCAATGACTATATGGCCGCCCCTGCGACTCACCTGGTTGGGCTGAGAGCCCGAATCCGTATTTGTCGCTTGCCCGCCGCGCCTTCCAGTTTGAGATTTCGATGGCTGGTGAAAGGAGCGGAAAGTGCGGTTTTTCGGTATTGATGTTCACTTGGAGTTCTGCGAGGTCGCGGTCGCTGAGGGCGGCAAGGTCTCGCAGGCCGGGCGGATCGCGAGCACACCGGAGGCGATCAGAGAGTTCTCGCGTGGTCTCGGAGGCGAGGATCAGGTTGTCTTGGACGCCAGCGGGAGCGTGATGGCGATCGCGAGGATCCTGCGGGAAAGCAACGTCGGGCGGGTCATCGTCTCTAACGCGGCGCAGACGCGCGCGATCTCTCACGCGCGCGTGAAGTCCGACCGCTTTGACGCGGCGATGCTCGCCAAGTTGCTCTCGGCGGGGATGCTCAGCGAGGTTTGGGTGCCGGACGAGGCGACGCTCGCGCTACGCCGCCGCGTCGCGCGGCGCTCGGCTTTGGTGCGGGCACGCACCCGGATCAAGAACGAGGTGCACGCCGTCGTGATGCGCTGTCTGCTCGGCCGTCCCCCCGTGAGCGATCTGTTCGGCCGCAAGGGACGCATCTGGCTGGCTGAACAAACGCTCCCGGAGGAGGAGGCCGAGACGGTAGCGGGCTGCCTGCGCCAGATCGACTTCCTGGATGGCGAGATCGCTCTGCTTGACCAGAAGATCGCCGAGCAGGCCCTGGCGTGGCCGGGGCTGTGCAGGCTGTTGACGATCCCCGGCGTGGACATCGGGACCGCGGCAGCGGTGATCGCGGCCGTCGGGGACATCTCCCGCTTCCCAAGCGCTGGCCAGCTCGTCGCGTATCTCGGCTTGGACCCGAAGGTCCGCCAGTCCGGCTCAGAGCCCGCGCGCTACGGGCACATCTCAAAGCGCGGCAACGCGCAGGCCCGCTCGATGCTGGTCGAGGCGGCATGGATCGCGATACGAAGCCCCGGCCCGCTCAAGGCGTTCGGTGAGCGTGTCCGTGCTCGCCGCGGCGCCCAGGTCGCGGCAGTCGCTGTCGCACGCAAGCTCGTGGTTCTCTGCTGGCATCTACTCACCAAGGACCAGGACTACGCGTTCGCCCGCCCGTCGCTGACGCGGCAGAAGACACGGCGGCTGGAACTCACCGCCGGCGCGTCACGACGGCCACGCCGCCACGACGGGGCAACCGTCTCGCCGACGGCCGCTCAACGCGCGGCGGAGCGTGAGCTGCAAACCCAGGCAGAGCTCGCCTACCGGCGCCTGGTCGATGATTGGCGCTCAACAGCAGCACCGAAGGATGGTGCGGGCGCGACACCGGGGCGCGCATCTCAAAAGCCCGTAAAGGGCAAAGCCGCGCGGCAGGCCACAAGCCCCTGACACCTGCGCTTCGCTCACGTCAGTCACCCGCACCACCACAAATCATCCCACTCCGAAGCACTCGACGCTACCCCGCTGTCGACGCGTACCCCTGCACCACGACACGCTCCCAGCGCAACAAGAACGGCCGTATAGACCAGATGCACGCGCCTCCGAGCGCTGTGCGATCGCTGTGCCGCCGAAGCGCACCCTCAAGCATGGAGCAGCGCCCTCAGCAACCCCGAAGAAAAGTTTGCGCAGCCCTTGACTTTTCATCCG
>DATHPT010000030.1:0-20747 GCA_035483615.1 Solirubrobacteraceae bacterium
ACACGATCAACTACGAGATCACCTGCGGACTCACTGCGCGCGTGCCGCGGATCCACCATCGCGAGGGCAAGCCGTTGAGCCAGCCGGCCGACGATCTGCATGCGCCGCCCGCAGGCGTGGGCCCGTGAGCGACACCGACGCTCTGCAGGTCGTCCGCTCCGCGCTTGCGGATCGGCAGGCCTGGCTGGTGGGTGGCGCTGTGCGCGACCACGTGCTCGGGAGGCCGGTGGCCGATCTCGATGTCGTTCTGGATGGCGATCCGGGGGAGGGGGCCCGTGCGATCGCACAGGTGGCGCGGAATGTCGGCGTCGGGGCTGCCTGCTTCGCGCTCTCCGAGGAGTTCGGGGCTTGGCGGGTGGTGGCGCGCGAGGGCTCGTGGCAGGTCGACGTGGAGCGGCTGCGTGGCGAGTCGCTGGAGGCCGATCTCGCGCTACGCGACTTCACCGTGAACGCCGTCGCCGAGCCGTTGCAGGGAGGCACGCCGTTCGATCCGCTCGGGGGTCTCGTGGACCTGCAGGCCGGACGTCTGCGACTCGCCGGATCGAGCGCTTTTAGGGACGATCCGCTGCGAGTGCTGCGACTTGTGAGGGTCGCCGTCGAGCTCGACCTGAAGCCCGAGCGATCGACGATCGCGGCAGCCCATGAGCAGGTGGGCGGGCTCGGCGCCGTTTCACCCGAGCGGGTGTTCATGGAGCTGCAGCGCATAATCGCCTCCCCACGTGCGCCTACGGGCCTCGAGATGATGGCTGACCTCGGCGCCGCCGAGGTGGTGCTGCCCGAGCTGCCCGCGATGCAGGGGGTCAGGCAGAGCCGCTATCACCACCTTGACGTGTACGGTCACACGCTCGAGGTGCTTGAGCAGGTGATGGCCCTCACTGGCGCCGATCCCGCCAGCGTGGTGGGTGAGCAGCACGGCGAGCGGGTACGGGCGTTGCTTGGCGAGCCGCTTGCGGACGGGATGACCCGCGGGGAGGCGCTGCGCTGGGGCGCCCTGCTGCACGACGCCGCCAAGCCGGCGACCCGCTCGGTGAGAGCGCTCGACAGGCGGGTGACGTTCATCGGCCATGACACGCTCGGCGCCGACCTCGCCCAGGAAGTGCTCGGCCGTCTGCGAGCCAGCGTGCGTCTGCGCGTGCACGTGGCGGCCCTCGAGCGCCACCATCTGCGCCTCGGCTTTCTCGTGCACGAGCCGCAACCGCTTGCACGTGAGACGGTGTGGGGCTATCTGCGCGCCTGCGATCCCGTCGAGGTGGACGTGACACTGCTGTCGGTATGCGACCGGCTGGCCACGCGCGGATCGAAAGCTCAGGAGGCGATCGAGGCGCACATGGGGCTCGCGCATCGGATGCTTGACGACGCATTCAGCTGGCGAGAGAGCGGACCGCCCACGCCGCTGTTGCGCGGAGACGAGCTTGCCAGGGAGCTCGGCATCGAGCCGGGGCCGCTCGTCGGCGAGCTGCTGGAGGATCTGAGACGAGCCCAGTACGCCGGCGAGGTCGCCACTCGCGAGCAGGCGGTCGCGCTCATCAGCAAGCGCCGAAGCGCGAGTGCCAGTAGGCGAGGGCAGTGAGCACCACACTCCCGGACGGCTAGGATTGCCCGCGATGAGCGAGCGAGACTGCATCTTCTGCAAGATAGTGGCTGGTGAGCTGCCGGCGACGATCGTCGACGAAGACGAGCGCACAATCGCCTTCATGGACATCAACCCCGCCACCAAGGGTCATGCGCTCGTGATCCCGCGCCTTCACACCGAGGACCTGTTGAGCATCGAACCGCGTGAGCTGTCCGCTGTGGCTGAAGCGGCGCAGCGCCTTGCGAGCCGTGTAAAGCAGAGCTTGAGCGCCGATGGGATCAACGTGATCAACTCCTGCGGGGCCGCCGCCTGGCAGACCGTGTTCCATTTCCACGTGCACGTGATCCCTCGCTATGAGGACGATCCGCTGCGCTTGCCCTGGACGCCGACGCCCGGGGATCCCGCCGAGATAGCTTCTGCGGCCGCCGCGATCGGACTCGCGAGGTGAGTCGCGAAGGGGGAATAACGGCTTGCACGTCGAACCGCTACATCGTGCCCATCTCTGTGTTTCCTGTTGAATGGTCCAGATGAGACGTCTCATGATCGTGATCCTGGCGGGCTGTGGCCTGGTGTTGGTCGTGCCCGCGGGGTCGCTTGCCACCCTCACCGAAGTCGGTGTGATCCCGGCCACGACTCCGCCCACGGTCCCGAGCTGCCCGACGCCGTCGTGCCTTGCGGTAAGTCGCACCACCGGCTTTCAGGTCAAGGTCGAAACGAACAACAACCCGGAGGCGGCGCCTCGAGCGGGGACGGTGGTCGCGTGGACGATCATGCTCGGCAAGCCAACCGCCGCCCAGATCAAGTTCTTCAACGCCAACGAGGGCGGTCCGGCGTCAGCCGGGATCGCGATCCTGCGGGCCCAGAAGAGCCCGAAACTGGGCTACAAGCTGATCGCCCAGAGCCCGGTGGTCCCGCTCGAACCCTATTTCGGCAAGACCGCCCAGTTCCCGCTGGCGAGCACCCTGGCGGTCAAGAAGGGCGACGTGGTGGCCCTCACCGTGCCGTCCTGGGCGCCCGCTCTTGCGCTCGGATTCGGCAAGGGCACCTCCTGGAGGGCCAGTCGCCCGAAGGGCCAGTGCACGACCACCGGCACACAGACGGCTCACGTGACGGTCGGCTCTACCGTCCAGTATTACTGCCTCTACCAGACCGCGCGCCTGACCTACAGCGCGACCCTGATCTCAACGCCCTGACGTTCTCGCCCTGACGTTCGGTCTCTCAGGGGACTCCGTTCGGTTTGGTCTCTCGTCTCTCAGGGGCCCCGTTCGATTCGGTCTCTAAGGGAGCCCCCGTTCGGTTCGGGGTCAGGAGGCCCGTTCGGTTCGGGGGTCCGTTCGATCTCTCAGGGGGCGCTAGCGCCGCCGCTCGAGCCCACGCTGCCGGACGAGGATTTTTCCGTTTCGGCGGCTTTTTCGCCAGAGGCTTTTTCGGAGGATTCTTCGCCACCGGCGGAGGTGCCTCCGGCTGCTTCGCTGCCAGAGGAGCCCGAGTTGCTTTCTTCTGAGGAGCTTTCTTCCCCGGATTCACTGCCGCCGGTCGAGCTCGACGTAGAGCCTTCCCCTGTGGTGGTGGGGCGGGTGGACGTGGTGGCGGTCGTCGAGGTGGAGGTGGTTTCGCTTGCTTCCTTTTCCGCCGAGGTGTTGTTCGGCGGATAGATTTCGGGCGTGCTCTTGGGGGTCACGTCAGAGACGCTGCTCCCACCGCAGGAGCTGAGCGCGAGGCCGGAGAGAAGTACAAGGGCGCTCGCTGCGAGCGCGAGCAGGCGAGCGCGGTGCGCGGTCTTGCTCACGCGCTGAAAGGGCCCATCCGACGACCGCAGGTGGGACAGTCGTTCAGGTCCTTCTGGGCGAGCTGATCGCACCACGGGCAGAAGCGCAGATTCTCCACAGCCCACGGCAACCGCGAGGTTGCGGGAGCGAGCGGCAGCAGCTTGCCGACGATCTCCATCTGCTCGCCGGAGTCGCGATCGCGGTAGATCTCGCCCGGCGTGGCCTCGATCAGGATCTCGCGCCCGCTCGAGGGGGTGCGTAGACGGTAGAGCTGCTTCATGCTCATGCGCGGCACTCTAGCGGAGCGAGTACAGGAATAGGCTGAGGACCGTGCGCATCCTGATCTTCCACGGCTACCTGCTCAGTGGCACCGGCTCCAACGTCTACAACGCACGCCTGGCCGAAGCGCTGGTGAGACTCGGCCATGAGGTGCACCTGTTCAGCCAGGATCGTCATCCCGAGCGCTACCCGTTCGTGGCGGCCTCCGGGCACTGGGACGATGGCGAGCTGCGGGTCAGCGCTCTTGACCGCTCCCAAGCGGACGCCGCCGGGGGCTGCACGGTCTACCGGCCCGACATCGGCGGGCTGCTGCCACTGTACGTGCAGGATCGCTATGAGGGGATCGAAGCGAGGACGTTCGCCCACTGCACCGACGCCGAGGTCGCGAGATACGTGCAGGCCAACGTCGGTGCGGTGAGTGAGGTCGCCGAGCGCGTCCGCCCGCAGGTGGCGCTTGCCAACCATCTGGTGATGGGTCCGGTGATCCTGGCACGTGGACTTGCCGGTGTGACTCCCTACGCGGTGAAGGTTCACGGGAGCGCCCTCGAGTACACGGTCAAGCCCGAGCCCGAGCGCTTCCTGGGCTACGCCCGGGAGGGGCTTGCACAGGCGAGGACCGTGCTCGTCGGCTCTCGACACACGGCCGAGAGCCTTTGGCAGGCATTGGAGGATCCCGCCGTTGCAGAGCGCACCCGCCTCGGTCCCCCTGGGGTGGACGTCGCACGGTTCCTCCCACGCGAGCCACAGCAGGCGCGGGCGGGGATGCAGACACTCCTCGGGAAGCTGAGCAATGGCGCTCCCGCGCCACCCGAAGAGGAGCTTTCGAGCGCGTTCGCGCGCGATAACCGTGCGGCTGCCACTGCGCTTGAGCGAATTTTGAATGGGGATGGCGATCTCGTGGCATTCGTGGGCAAGCTGATCGTCAGCAAGGGGGTCGACCTGCTGATCGCCGCATGGCCCCTCGTATTGCGCTCCGCGCCGGACGCAAGGCTCGCGGTCGTCGGCTTCGGCGCCTATAGAGCAGGGCTCGAGCGGCTGGTGACACGGCTCGCAGAGGGCGATCTTCAGGGCGCCCGGGAGATCGCGCTGGCCGGACGGGCTCTGGAGGACGGAGAAGCTTTGGAGGACCGCGGGACCTTGGAGACCGCCCGGGAGGGGTCCGGCGACGCCGGCGAAGAGCGCCCAGCTCCCCTGCGACATCTGCTGGCGTTCCTGGATTCGCTGACCGGCGCCGAGGCGGAGCGATATCTGACGGCTGCCCGCACGCTCGGCGAGCGAATCGTCTTCACCGGCCGTCTCGATCACGACGAGCTTGCGGACATCCTGCCGGCGTGTGAGGCGCTGGTCGTCCCGAGCACATTCCCGGAGGCTTTCGGGATGGTCGCCGTCGAGGCGGCCGCATGCGGCGTGCTGCCGGTCAGCGCCGGCCACTCGGGGCTCGCGGAGGTGAGCGAGACGATCGCTGTCGAGGTGCCGCCGCAGGCGGCCGGCTGGCTCTCCTTTCCAGTCGACGATCACGCTGTGAGGGCGATCGCCGAGCGGATCGCCGCATGGCTCGCGGCGGACGAGGCGTTGAAGGCCCGCACCAGGGATGCCCTTGTCTCGGTGGCGCGCGAGCGCTGGTCATGGGAGGGCGTCGCGCGTGGCGTGATCGCGGCCGCGTGCGGAGAGCCCGTCACCCGACCCTTTGGATAGAGTTCCCGCGCTGATGTCTATGGGGACGATCGATCGTGGATCTCACGTGCGCCAACTCGGTGCGCTGCTCGGTGCGGGCTGTCTGCTGTTCGGGGTCTACGGTTGCGGTGGGGTCAAGCGCGGGGAAGAGGCCAACCTCATCACCGGCAAGCAGGAGTTCGTCGCCAAGTGCGGCTCCTGCCACACGCTCGCACGCGCTTCCACCAAGGGCACCGTCGGTCCCAACCTCGACGAAGCGTTCCGCGCCAGCCTCGACGAAGGGCTGGAGCGCAGCGCCGTCCAGTCGGTCGTCGAAGGCCAGGTCGAAAACCCCAACAAGTTCGGAGCGATGCCCGCCAAGCTTGCCAGTGGGACGAAATTGACGAGCATCGCGGCCTATGTGGCCCAGGCTGTCGATCGTCCGGGACAGGACACCGGGTTGCTCGCAAGCGCGGTCAAGGCCCCCGGCTCCGGCAAGCCCGCGGTCGAGAAGGGCGGCAAGCTCGAAATACCGGCCGATCCCACCGGTCAGCTCTCCTATCTCACGAACAAGGCGAGCGCCACGGCGGGCTCGGTTGCGATCTCCATGCCGAACATGTCCGGCGTCTCCCACAACATCGCCGTCGAAGCCGGCTCACATGCAGCGACCCCGGGCGGCTCGGTCCTGGCCGCCAGTCAGTTCGTCACGAAGGGCACCGCCTCGATCAACGTCCAGCTGAAGCCCGGCACCTACACGTTCTTCTGCCAGGCCCCCGGTCACCGCGCGGCTGGTATGTACGGCACCATCATCGTCAAATAGACGGTCCCCAGGGAGCCCCCGGGCTTCCGTCGACGTCGACGAGCTCATGCAGCTCTGCGCTGGCCCCAGAGGAGGCCAGCAGCGGCTGCAGGGCCACCCGTCGCGGGTCCTCCATGTAGGCCCTGAACGCGGCGTGCGAGGAGAAGCCGACCACATGGACCTCCACAAGCCCGTCAGAGCTGCGCAGACGGCGCTCGAGCGTTCCCTCGTGCTCGCACAGCAGCGGCAGGACGGCGGTCTCGTACTCCTGGTAGGCGCTCACGCCCTCCGCAGGGATCCGCGCGATCAGGACGTACTTCGGTGAACTCACGATGTCTTGCCCAGACGCTCAGAGCAGTGCCCGCAGGAGCAGCACGAGCACCACGATCGCCGCGATCACGGCAATCGCATAGAGCAGGAAGCGAAACGCCTCGTCCTCACTGCGCAGCGGATTCAACATGAAGTGGAAAGCGGCTTGTAAATCAGAGGCTCCTGACGATCATGGACCAAGCGATGCAAGGAGACAGGGAGCGAAGTGTGCGAACACCACATGAGCGACCGAGGACGCAGCGACGTGCAGCGTCCACGATCGTCAGAGCACGTAAACGGTGGTGTAGACCACTATCCACATGATGTCCACGAAGTGCCAGTAGATCCCGGGTATCTCCACGCCGCGATGCTCCTCGGGGGAGTAGTGCCCGCGGAACGCCCTGGTCGTGACGATCAGCAGCAGCACCAGGCCGATGAACACGTGCGCTCCGTGCAGGCCCGTGAGCGAGTAGAAGATCGTGGCCTGCGCCTGGTCCTGTGGGGCGAAGCCGATGTTGGCGTACTCGTTGATCTGGATGAACAGGAACGCGCATCCGAGCAAGAAGGTGGTGAGCATCCCGGCCTTCAGCCCGAAGCGGTTGCCTTTCTTGAGGGCCTGCTCGGCCCAGTGCAACGTGAACGAGGAGGAAACGAGGATCGCGGTGTTCACACCGGCGACGTCCACCGGCAGGTGCGTCCCGGGCGCCGGCCACGGATCTCCCTGGGCGATCCGGATGAAGAAGTAGGCCGTGAAGAAGGCCCCGAACACCATGATCTCGGAGATGATGAAAAGCAGCATGCCCAGCAGTTGAGGCTCGACCCGCGAGCTGCGATGAGCCGCCGGCGGACCGTGATGCTCGCCTGCGCCCCCATGGGCGTCGTGAGCGGTCTGGGCGATGCTGGCGGCCTCCATGATCTTCCTCAGCTTGCGGCCGCGGCCGCGTTCGTATTGGACTGGAGGTCGACCACCACGTGCTCCACCTGCGCCGAGGTCGCATGCCGCACACGCTCGATCAGGTTGCCCCGCAGCCAGCCGGAGCGCTCGTTGGGCAGCGTGGAGATCACGACGTCATCGACCTGAAAGAGCTCGAGCGCGTTGACCACGGCGGTATAGGGATCGGGATCGCCGACCATGCCGGCGCTCAGAAGTCCTGCCCCATCCAGTCGCTCGAGCATCGCCGCGAGCCGGATCCGCGCCTCTCGTGGAGCGGACCCGCTGCGGTCGTGCTGAGGAACCACCGCGATGAACAGGCGGCGCTCGTCGCCGCCGGCCTTAGAGATCAGGTGTCCGATCAGCTCCTGGCCGCTCGAGGTCTTGTTGGCGACCACCAGCGTGACGCCGAACGGAAGGCCCTCACGGGCAAGGTCTACAACGATGTGGCGGACCGGGAGACCGGAGGCGTTCTCGATGCGCTCGATCAGATCACGGCGCAGCCAGCCGGACTGGGTGACGGGATGCGTCGAGACGATCACCTCGTCGGGACGCCGCTCGGCGATCGCGTCCATCGTCGCCAGGAACGGGTCGGGATCGCCCACTTCTCCGGAGGCGTTGATGCCCTCGGTCGCGAGCAGCGACATCGCCAGATCGATCCGGACCTGGGCCGATTCCCGCACGGCTTCGTCATAGATCACGAGGCCCGCGGACGGCTTGGTCTGGGGTACGACAAGCCGGAACACCACCTCGTCGGCGGCGGCCAGCTCGCGTACCGTCTCGAGCAGCTTCTCGCCACCGAGCGTGCGATTGGCGACTACCAGGACTTCCTTCATCGGATCGTGTGTCTCCTACTCCGTGGGTGCATGCAGGACTCCGCCGGGGGTGCCGGCTGCGCCGCCAACCGTGGCCGGCGTGGGGGCGGGGGCGAACATGCCGTGGACCGCGCCGGGCACCCCGTACTCGTAGGGCCCGCCCACGACGGTTGGGATGCGGTCGAAGTTGAAGACCGGCGGGGGAGAGGACACCAGCCACTCGATCGTCATTCCGCGCCAGGGGTTGCCGACCGCGCGCGGCCCGCCGCGCCAGCTGGTGACCATGTTGTAGATGAAGATCAGCGTGCTCGCCCCGAGCGCGAAGCTCGCCAGCGAGATGAACAGGTTCAGGGTGGCGAACTGGGGGGCATAGGTCGCCACGCGCCTGGGCATCCCCTGTAGGCCAAGGATGTGCATCGGCGCGAACGTGAGGTTGAAGAACACGAACGTGGTCCAGAAGTGCCACTTGCCAAGCCGCTCGTCGTACATGCGCCCGGTCATCTTCGGGAACCAGTAGTAGACCCCGGCGAAGATCGTCAGCAGCGAGCCGCCGAACAGCACGTAGTGGATATGGGCGACGATGAAGTAGCTGGCGCTCACGTGTATGTCGAACGGAACCATCGCGAGCATCACGCCGCTGATGCCGCCGAGCGTGAACGTCACGAGGAAGCCGAGCGCGAACAGCATCGCGGTGTCGAGATGCAGCACGCCCCGCCACAGGGTCGCCAGCCACGAGAAGATCTTGATGCCCGTCGGCACGGCGATGATGCAGGTGGTGATCGCCATCGGGATGCGGATCCAGGCCGGCATCCCGGAGGTGAACATGTGGTGTGCCCACACGGTGAAGCCGAGGCCCACGATCGCAAGCAACGAGAACGCCATCATGCGATACCCGAAGATCGGCTTGCGCGACTTCACGGCGATGACTTCGCTGACGATCCCGAACCCGGGCAGCATCATGATGTAGACCGCAGGGTGCGAGTAGAACCAGAACACGTGCTGGTACATGAGCACGTCCCCGCCCTTGCCGGCGTCGAAGAAGTTGAAGCCGAGCGCGCGGTCCAGCAGCACGAAGAACTGCGAGGCCGCGATGAACGGGGTCGCGATCACCACCAGCAGCGAGGTCGCGAAGTTGGCCCACACGAGCAGCGGCATGCGGAAGAAGCTCATCCCGGGCGCCCGCATCGTGATGATCGTGACCAGGAAGTTCAGTGCGGTCATGATCGAGGAGGCCCCCGCGAGCTGGACGCCGATCGAGAAGAAGTCCTGTCCGATCGGCGCGTCGATCGACAGCGGCGCATAGGCGGTCCAGCCGTCGGCGAACGCTCCACCCGGCGCCAGGAAGCTCGAGAGCATCATCAGGCCAGCCAGCGGCAGCAGCCAGAAGGAGAGGGCGTTCAGACGCGGGAAGGCCATGTCGGGCGCACCGATCATGAGCGGCAGCACGTAGTTGGCAAGCCCGGCGAACACCGGGATCACGAACAGGAAGATCAGCAGCGACGCGTGCACCGAGAACAGCCCGTTGTAGGTGTTGGCGCTCACGAACTGTGCGCCCGGCTGGGCCAGCTGGGCGCGCATCAACATTGCCAGCAGACCCCCGACCAGCAGGAAGAAGAAGGCGGTGACCGTGTACTGGATGCCGATCACCTTGTGGTCGGTGTTGATGCGGAAGTAGTCCTTCCAGCTGTAGGCCCCATGGCTGGAGTGGTCCTCCGCGCGCGTCGGGCGCCCGGCGGCCCAGTAGAACCAGTAGTCGAACCCCCCGAGCCCGACCAGGAAAAAGAGCGGGGCGGCGATCAGCGAGACCGTCAGGATCGCTTCGCCGCTGAGGTAGTGGTGGAAGGTTTCATGGCCGGTGGCCATCCGCACCAGCCAGGTCAGGCCCGCGGCGAAGGCGATCCCGATCAGGAACGCGATCCCCGCGCGATAGAGGCCTGGGGCGCGCAGCTTCGCCGCCATCAGCGCCCCCTCCCGTTTGTCATCCGCGTGCAGCTCCCCATTGCATCCGTCACCTTACCCTCAGGACACGCTCGAAGGCGTGCTTGTCTGGCGCTTGACCCAGGCCTGGAACTGTGTGGGCCTCACCACGTGAATCGTCGAGCGCATCACCGAGTGCCCGACTCCGCAGAGCAGGTTGCAGATGACTGGATAGGAGCCGAGCCTGTCCGGCGTGGCGCGATAGCTCGTGGTGATCCCAGGCACCGCGTCGATCTGCAGACGGAAAGCCGGGATCCAGAATGCGTGGATCACGTCCACCGAGTGGATCTTGAAGTAGATGGACTCGTTGTTCGGGACGTACAGCTGCGTCGTCTTCAGCGGCGCGCCGCCGGTCACCGATCTCGGATAGGTGTAGGACCAGGCGAACTGCTGGCCGGTGACTTCGACGACGACCTGGGGCCCTGCGGGCTTCTTTTCGTTGTTGTGAAGCACCACGAAAGAGTAAGACACGAGGCCCAGCAGGATCAACGCCGGGATCGCGGTCCAGATCACCTCCAGGCGGGTGTTGCCGTGGATCGGTGGGCCATCCTGGAGCTCCTGGCCGGGCTTCATGCGGAACTGCCAAACCGAGTAAAGGATCACCGTCACCACGAGCACGAAGATCGGCACCGAGGCGATCACGAGCACGTGATAGAGCGTGTCGGTGTTGTGCGACTGGGTGGAGGCCTGGACCGGGAACCAGTGGATCACGTAGCTGAGCACGATCCCAATCGCGGTGGCCACCAGTCCCGCCACGACGGTTCCGATGATCGAGCGCCTAGACATGCCGAGCACCTCCTCGGGCTCCTGCTGTGCGCGCAACTGGGATCGACCTGATCATCGGAGGCGTGATCCTAATGCCTTCGCCCGATGAACGTATGTCATGAGATTTGAAGGCCGTCTCAGGGGTAGTGAGAGTTATCACAGGGGGCACTTGACGGAAAGCGCTAGACGCAATAGATTGAGGCAATCGTTGCAAACCGTCGACGATGGAGGTAGCCGCGATGCAGGTTCGAGATGGAATGAGCCCGATGGTGCTGACGGTGGGTCCCGGTCACACGCTGCGTGACGCCGCGCGCCTGATGTCCGAGCGCCACGTTGGTGCGGCCGTTGTGATCGATCCCGACGCGGGCGGCCTGGGGATCCTGACTGAGCGCGACGTGCTCACGTCCGTCGGCGCTGGTGAGAGCCCCGATCTTGAGCTCGTGGCGAACCACCTGACCCGCGATGTCGTGTTTGCCGAGCCTGGCTGGTCCTTGGAGGAAGCCGCGGCCGCGATGGTCCGTGGGGGCTTTCGCCACCTGATCGTCGTCGAGCATGGAGAGACGGTGGGGATCCTCTCGGTGCGTGATGTCGTCAGGTGCTGCTTGCAAGCAAGTGGGGAGGACATCGCGGCGCCATTGCGGCGCGTCCAGCACGCCTGACGTCTGTGGATAGCGTTACGTGACGTGTGCCTCCGCGGTCGTGGCCTCGTGTGGGGCGGACGATTCATGACGCACGCGCGTTCCGCCTAGGCGCTCCGCCAGTGCGCACAGGCCAACCGCGGCAGGCGCCAAGAGCCCCAGCTCGTAGCGAAATCCGGTGTCGACCGGATCGAGTGCGAATACCAGCAGCCAGCCCAGGGTCGCTCCCCTCATCGCCAGCCACAGCGCGTCGCCGCGCGCGGGAAGCGCAAACAGCGCGATCAGGCCGATGCCCACGGTCAGGCCGACGATTGGGTGCAAGAGCATGTAGTGGAGGTCCGCCTTGACCGTCCCAAGAAACAGGTGCGGATAGTGACGGGCAACGTATGCCCAGCTCGAGTGCGTCGGACTCGGGATTTCAAACCCAGTCATGATCGAGGCCAGGGTCATCCGCAACGACGCCCCGAATATCAAGTATGCGGGGAGCGTGACCAAGACCCCGCTCGCGCCGAGGATTGCCCCGCGCCGCAGCCGCGCAGCATTCCGGTCGCCCATTGCCAACCAGGCAACCGCGCATAGTGGGATGAGCGCCAGATCGCGGGTGAAGCTGAGCGCGAGCATCGTCACGACCCAAGCCGCAATCCATCTGCGATCGCGTGTGAGTGCCAATAGCGCAGAGCCGATCGCCGCAACCGACAGGGCCAATCCCCAGCTATCGGTCAAGGGCCGTGTTCCCCAATCGCGCATCGGGCCCAGCGCGAGCATCAAAACGGTGATCGCCAGTGAAGGCAGGGCGGCGAATCGAGAGGCCAACAGCAAACACAACATCGTCCCGAAGAGCAGATAGCCCACGATCGCGGCGTCGGGCAGAGCGCGCGCGCCGGCAAGCGGTCGGATTGTGTTCGCAAGCGTCGGCACCAGCCACCGCCGGCGAAAGAACTGCCTCTCGAATGCCTGCCATCTGGGCTCCGCCACGCTCGGCTCCTGGATGATCGCGGAGCGCGCGAGCGCGCCATCGAACACCTCTCGCCGCGCCAACTGAGCGGATGTGCCCGCCACTTCAAGCGACATCGCTTGGTAGAACAGCGAATCGGCGTTGCTCCAATTTGGCGCGTGGAACCAGGCTGAGGCTGAAAGGGCGCCGGCGCACAGGAGCACCGCCAACGCGAGGAGCTGTCGGTGCCTTCTGGTGCGCGGCGATGCACCCACGATCGCCGGTGTGCGTGGAGCACCAATTGGTGGTAGCCTCATCCGTGATGGGTTGTGTCGATTGTCACAGACTGGTTATCGACGCCGGGGACGTCGATGTCGACTGGTTTGAATCGGAGCCCAACCCAGCGCGCTTCCGGACAGACGGTGGGGCAATCTGCCCTGTTCCGGTGAGCGCAGCCGTGGGGTGAGAGAGGGGAAGGTCGAGTGCCGTCGTGGGGATGACGGTCGTGACCTTTCATTGGGGCCGCGCGTGGATTGGGAATCCCACCGCGCGCGGCGCCTCACCTGGGAGCACTCCTTGCAGGAAACCCCGAGGAGACACCGCACAGCGCGTACATCCCGCGACCGGGGCCGGCTCTCAGTGGTGGGAGTCGAGCGGAAGCTCGTTGACTTCGCGACGCGTATCGGCGATCCAGCGTGCCACGCACGCGATCGTCAGGACCAGCCCGCCGACCACCAGGATCAGGCTGATCGTTATGCCGACAACCGTCAGGGTGATGCCCGCGGCTGTCAGCAGCGGAAGGATCGTGGGCCCCGGGAGATGAATCTCCTCGCCTGTGGGCGGGATCTCGGGGTCGAGCGGGCTCACGAGACGTACACCGCCGCCACCACGAAGGTGATGCCGAACATGAACATGCAGATCGCCGCGACGATCAGGCCGGTGCGGATGTTCTTCTTGGCGAGGCGACGGTCCATGACAGGCTCGGAAGATTACAACTTCGCGTCCGCGACCATTGCGCAGAACAGCAGCGCCAGGTAGGCCAGCGAGAACAGGTAGAGCTGCAGCGCGCTGCGGCGGTCCGCACGGCGGTAGAGCCGCACGGCGCCTGCGATGAAGCCGAAGCCCAGCAGCAGCGAGGCGGTCAGGTAGATCGCCCCGAAGCCGCCTGCGCAGAAGGGAAGCTGGGTGACGGCGTACAGCAGCGCCGTGTAGAGCAGGATCTGGCGGCGCGTCTCGGCCTCGCCACGCACCACCGGGAGCATCGGCACCCCGACCTTCTTGTACTCGTCCTTCATCAGCAGCGACAGCGCCCAGAAGTGCGGGGGGGTCCAGAAGAACACGATGAAGAACAGCAGCACGGCTATGCCGTTCACAGAGCCGGTCACCGCCGCCCAGCCGACCAGTGGAGGAACCGCGCCGGCGGCGCCGCCGATCACGATGTTCTGCGGCGTGCGTCGCTTCAGCCAGATCGTGTACACGAACACATAGCCCAGGAAGCCCGCGAAGGACAGGCTCGCCGCAAGCACGTTGACGGTCAGCGAGAGCTCGAGGAACGAGAGCGCGGCCAGCACGCAGCCGAACGTGAGCGCGGCAGCCGGTGAGACCCGTCCCGAGGGGACCGGCCGGTTGGCGGTGCGTGCCATGCTCGCGTCGATGTCCCGGTCGAACCAGTGGTTGACGGCGCCGGCGCCGCCGGCCGACAGGTATCCACCCAGACAGGTGAGCGCGATCAGCACAACCGAGGGGTCTCCCGCGACCAGCATCGTGGTGATCGTGGTCAGCAGCAGCAGCGACTGCACCTTCGGCTTGGTCAGCTCCAGGTAGTCGGACAGCAGCTGCCGGGTCCGCGAGCGCGTGCTCTGAAGCGGCGCTGCGACGACGCCCGCGGCTTGCGGGGCATAGGCCGATGCGTGCGAGCCGTCCATCAACGACCCGACCGTCGACTGCGAGAGATCTCGATCACGAGCCCGAACTCTACCGGCGCGGCGCGTGCTCCAAGCCGCGGTCTCAAACGCCGACTTGGGTGGCCCCGGCGGGCACGGTCGCCCCACCGGGAGCCGGGGCGCCAGAGGTGCGCTGCTCGATCTCGCGTCGAATGTCCTTCATCGGCTCGAACGAGCGCACCAGCGGCACCACGTCGAAGTTGTTGGCAGGCGGGGGCGAGGTGGTGAACCACTCAAGCGTGTTGGCCTTCCACGGGTCTGGTCCCGCGATCGCGCCGTGCTTGAGGCTGCGCGCGACGTTGACGATCGTCGCGAGCACGCCGGCGCCGAGGATGAAGGAGCCGATCGTGGAGATCAGGTTGTAGACCGCGAGATTGCCCACGTTGTCGTACTCGTACACCCGCCGCGGCATCCCGTCGAGGCCGATCACGTGCTGGATCAGGAAGGTGGCCAGGAAGCCGAAGAACATCAGGTAGAAGCTCAGCTTGCCCAAGCCCTCGCTCAGCATCCTGCCGGTGATCTTCGGGAACCAGTAGTAGATCGCCGCGAAGATCGTGAACACGGCGCCGCCCATCAGCACGAAATGGATGTGGGCTACCACGAAATAGGTTTCGTTGAGCTGCCAGTCGACCGGGAACACGGCCAGGAACACGCCTGAGATGCCGCCGATCATGAACAGCGCGATGAAGCCCACGCAGAACAGCAGCGGCGTCTTGAATTCGACCGTGCCCTGCCACAGGGTGGCGATCCAGTTGAAGATCTTCACGCCCGTGGGAACCGCGATCAAAAACGAGCTGAGCATCACGAACACCACCACCGCCTCCGGGATCGGGGCGGTGAACATGTGGTGTGCCCAGGTCAAGAAGCCCAGGAACGCGATCGCCACGGTCGAGGCGGCGATCGCCCGGTAGCCGAAGATCGGCTTGCGCGCGAACACCGGCAGGATCTCCGAGACGATCCCGAAGCCCGGCAGCACCATGATGTAGACCTCGGGGTGGCCGAAGAACCAGAACAGGTGCTGCCACAACAGCGCCGAGCCGCCGTTGGCCGGATCGAAGAAGTGCGTGCCGAAGTGCCTGTCGGTCAAGAGCATCGTGACCGCCCCGGCGATCACGGGCATCGCGAAGATGATCAGGATCGAGTAGGTCAGGATCGCCCAGATGAACAGCGGCAGGCGGCCCCAGCCCATGCCCCGCGCGCGCATGTTGGCGATCGTGGCGTAGAAGTTGACCGCGCCCAGGATCGAGGACAGGCCGGTGAGGTGGATCAGGTAGATCCACGCGTCCTGGCCACCGCCCGGGGAGTAGTTGATCCCCGACAGCGGTACATAGCTCGTCCAGCCCGCTTCCGGCGGATTCCAGAAGATCGAGGCGTAGAAGACAAGCCCTCCGGCGAGCAGCAGCCAGTACGAGAGCGCGTTCAGGCGCGGATAGGCCATGTCGCGCGCGCCCACCATCAACGGCACGAAGTAGTTGGCGAGGCCCGCCATCATCGGCACCACGAACAAGAAGATCATCGTGGTGCCGTGCAGGGTGAACAGCTGGTTGTAGATCTGCGGCGAGACCAGCGTGTTGTTCGGCAGGCCCAGCTGCAGGCGGATCATCAGCGCCTCAACGCCCCCGAGCACGAAGAACACGAAGGTCGTGACCATGTACATGATCCCGATCCGCTTGTGATCGGTGGTCGTGATCCAGCTCGTCCAGCCGCTTGCCTCGCGCTTGGCGTCGTGGGCGACTATCTGGGGGACTGGGGCTGCGTAGGTGGCCATCGAGCGGGTCTCCTAGTGTCCGGACTCGGAAAGTCGTTGTGCATCTGCCGAGCGACCGCGTGTCATGGGTTCTCGACCTGTCCGGCGCCGATCTGATGGCCGAGCTTGGCGCGCGCCACCTGGGCAGCCGCGTTCGCTTCGGCGATCTGCTTCTTCTGGTAGGCCAGCCACGCTTCGAACTGGGCCGGCGGGACCGCCTTGACGGTGGCGGTCATGCGCGCATGACCCCGCCCGCAGATCAGCGCACACTGGCCGCGGAAGATGCCGGGCTTTTCGACCTTGAACCAGGTGTAGTTGTGGTAGCCCGGCACGGCCTGGAACTTGCCGCCGAGCTGCGGCACCCACCAGGAATGGACCACGTCGGCCGAGACGATGTCGAGCGTGACCGTGGTTTTCGTGGGAACCACCATCTCCTGGTAGGAGTAGGGCGCTCCGAGGCCGTCCGCTTCGTTGGCGCCCGGGTAGACGTACTGCCACACGAACTGACGACCCACCACAGTGATTTTCAGCGACTTGCCGTTCGGGGGGAGCCTGCGTTCGGCGCTTGCGTACTGACGGGCGCTGTCGCTGACGAGATTGTCGCCTTCGGGCCCCGAGTTGACCGGATCCTGGATCGAGGAGAGCTTGGTGAACGTGAGCACCGCGAGCGCCAGCAGGATCACGGCGGCGCCCAGCGTCCAGCCGATCTCAAGGCGGGTGTTGCCGCGGATCTGCGCCGCCACCGCGCCCTTGCGCGCGCGGAAGCGATACAGCGCGTAGCCGAGCGCCCCCTCGACGAGCACGAAGATCACAAGCGCCACATACAGCGTGATCTTGTAGAGGTCGTTGATCGAGTTCGCGTTCGGGGACCCGCCCGACTGGGGGGTGAAGAACGCAAGCGGGTTGGCAAGCAGGTGGCTCAAGGCGGCCAGGATTCTATTCACGCACGGGCGGAACGCGCGTGGCCGCCCTCAAAATCCCCTGATATCCGCCACCAAGAGGGGATGTGCCGGCTCGCTGAGGCTCGCTGGTAGAGGTCACGCAACGCCCTCAGCGTCCCGAGAAGCGGGCGGGGCGCTTGGCCAGGAAGGCGCCCACGCCCTCCAGGAAGTCGTCGGTGCCCGCCATCTCCTGCTGCAGGGTGGCCTCCAGCTCAAGCTGCTCGGCCATGTTCGCGTAGATCTGGCTGTTGAGCTCGCGCTTGGTGGCGGCATAGGCCCGCGTGGGCCCGCTCGCCAGGCGAGCGGTGAGGGCGGCGCTCTGCTCAGCAAGGCCCGCGTCGGGGTGCACGGCGTTCACGAGCCCCCAATCGAGCGCCTGGCCGGCGCTCACCCGTTCGCCGAGCATCGCCATCTGGGTGGCCCGCGCCAACCCGATCCTTGCCGGCACGAACAGCGAGGAGCCACCGTCTGCCACCAGGCCGATGTTCACGAACGCCAGCAGGAAGTAGGAGCTCTCGGCGGCGAGCACCAGGTCGCAGCACAGCGCCAGCGAGCAGCCGATCCCCACGGCCGGGCCGTTGACGGCCGCCACCACCGGCTTCTGCATCTCGCGGATCGCGTGCATGATCGGGTGGTAGCGCTCGGTCAGCGCCCTGTAGACGTTGGGGCGGCCCTCGGGAGTCAGGTCATCCCCGCTGATGTCCTTCAGATCCGCGCCCGAGGAGAACGCGCGCCCTGCGCCGATGATGCGAACGGCGCGCACCGCCTCGTCCTCGGCGACGCTCCGCAGAGCTGCGAGCAGATCTTCGCCGAACTGCCTGTTCCACGCATTGAGCGCCTGGGGACGGTTCAGCTCGATCGTCGCGGCGCCGTCCTGCGTCAGCACGTTGACCGTCTCAAGCTGGATATGGGGCTCGCTCATTCGGCTCTCCTGTCCTCGGCACCCATCGAGCGCCGCCGGCGCCGATCGAGGCCTGTGATCGTTGGGGGCCGCGCCAGAATATCCCCATGAACGACCCATCCCCTCCATCGACACCGTGGTGGGCCCTATCGTGTGGGCCGTGAGCAGGCCCACGATCGGCATATGCACCGCCCTTGAGCAAGCCCGCTGGGGGATGTGGGACCAGCAGGCGGTGCTGCTGTCGCGCAGCTACGTGCAGGCTGTGCAAAGCGCGGGCGCGATGGTTCTGATGCTGGCTCCGGACGAGCTGCTGCTCGAGGACCCCGCCGAGGCACTGGATCTGCTCGACGGGTTGATGCTCGCTGGGGGCGCCGACATCGATCCGGCCAGCTACGGGGCGCAGGCCCACCCCGAGACAGTGGACACGGTTCCCGAGCGCGATCGCTTCGAGATCGCGCTCGTGCGGGGTGCGATCGATCGAGATCTGCCGGTGCTCGGGATCTGTCGCGGCATGCAGCTCATCAACGTCGCCTACGGCGGCACCCTGCTCCAGCACCTGCCCGAGCGCTTCGGCCATCACGAGCACCTGCGCGTGGCCGGCACCTTCGACGGCGCCGACCACGATGTCGATCTGCTGGAGGGCACGTTGGCGGCGCGCGCCGCGGGCGAGACCCATCATGCGACCAAGTCCCATCACCATCAGGGCGTCGACCGGCTCGGAGAGGGCCTTCAGATCAGCGGCAGCTCCTCGATGGACGGTCTGCCGGAGGCGATCGAGATGCCGGACCGGCGCTTCGTGCTCGGCGTGCAATGGCATCCCGAGGCGGATCGCTCGAGCGGCGTGGTCCGTGCGCTCGTGGCCGCGGCGGAGAAGCACATGCGCGAGCGCGTGGCCGAGGGAACTGCCGCATAGCGGCATATACTCCCCGCCCCGTGCGGCGGTCCAGGGTGATCAGAGCAGCCGCCTGGGGCGTGGTGGCCGCGGGTGTGATGACCCCGCTCGTGCGCAAGCGGCTAGGCACCCCGCCGCTGGTGGCCCAGACGGTCGCGTTCGCCGCCCCCGTGGGCCTGTGCGTGGCCGTGCGGCGCTCTCGCTCCCGCGACGTGGCGGTCTGCTGTCTGCAGATGTGGGCCTATCTGGCCGCCTACAAGGCGCCCCACGACGACGAGGCGGCGCAGGAGCGGCGCGTCTATGTCGACTACCCGATCGCAGTCGACCGCGCGATCGGGCTCGGCCAGCTGCCGACCGTGCGCCTGCAGCGACGGCTCGCGCGCGGGCAGTGGCGGCTCGGGGACCGTGTGCTCGTGTGGGCGCACTGGCTGTGGTTCATGGTGCCCCACGGCTCGCTCCTCTACATCATGCTGCGCCACCGGGCGCGCTTCGAGCGCTCCGCGGTGCTGACCTACGCCGTGTTCGACATCGGCGCGATCGTCTACTGGATCCTGCCGACCGCCCCGCCCTGGTACGCGGCCGCCCAGACCGACAGCAGGGGGCACTTCAACGGACGGCTGCTCGGGTCAAGGAGCTCGGGTGGGCAGGTCCAGGAGATCGCCGTCAGGCGCATGATGGTGGAGTACGGGGAGTTTTTCTGGAAAGACGGCTGGGGTCCGCTTTACAGTGTGCTTGGAGGCAACCCATTGGCCGCGATGCCCTCGCTGCACTTCGCCACATCGATGATGGCCGCTCAGCTGCTCTCAGAGACTGGGCCGGTCGCCGGCACCCTTGCCTGGGGCTATACCGCCACGCTCGGGTTCGCGCTCGTCTATCTGGGTGAGCACTACGTCGTCGATCTGATCGCGGGCGCGACGCTGACGGCGGCGGTGCGTCGAGTGGGACCGCGGGCGAGTCCGGCGATCTCCCGCTTCGGCAGGGCGGTCGCGGCGATCGAGGCGATGGCCCATGAGACGCGGTGAGCCCGGCGGAGGGTGACATGGACGAGCTGGAGCAATCGGGAGGAGAGGCAGAGGCGGCGGATGAGCAGATGCCGCGCGTGCCGGTCACGCGTCGCAGCGCGATCGCCTTCGGCCTGTTCGTGCTCTCGGCTGTCGCGTTCCTGTACTTCGTGTTGCCCAAGCTGGCGGGTCTGAGCAGCACCGTCCATCGCATCGAGCGGGGGGACACCTGGTGGATCGTGATCGGCGTGCTCCTGGAGATCTGCTCCTTCGGCGGCTATGTGGTGCTCTTCAGGGCAGTGTTCGTGCGCGGGCAGGACAGCCCGATCGGCTGGCCGGAGAGCTACCAGATCACGATGGCGGGCCTCGCCGCGACACGCCTGTTCGCAGCCGGTGGCGCGGGTGGCATCGCGCTGACCGCCTGGGCGTTGCGCCGCTCGGGGATGGAGCCGCGATTGGTCGCCTGTCGAATGGTGGCGTTCACGGTTCTGCTCTATGCGATCTACGCGGGCGTGGTGATACTCGACGGGATCGGGCTCGGCACCGGCCTGTTTCCAGGCGAAGGCTCGTTTGCCATCACGATCGTCCCCGCGGCGATCGCCGCGATCCTGGTCGCGATCACGGGTGCGATGGCCCTGTTGCCGGGCGACATCGAGCGGCGCCTCGCGCGCGGGGCGGCCGGCTCGGGCAGGATGGCCCGCTGGGTGGCGCTTGCGGTGACCGTGCCCGCGATGGCCGCCAGCGGAGTGCGCACGGCGATCGAGCTGATCCGCTCGCGTGACCCGGGGCTGCTGGGGGCGCCGGCGTGGTGGGGCTTTGACATCTGCGTGCTGTGGGCCTGCTTCCACGCGTTCGGCTCCGCGCCGCCGTTCACGGTCAT
>DATHPT010000031.1:0-2482 GCA_035483615.1 Solirubrobacteraceae bacterium
GCTTCTGACCGCGCGCGACCCTCTCGGTCACAAGACAACGAACGTCTACGACGGCGCGGGAAATCGACTCAGCACAACCGATCCGGTCGGCGGCGTCACGCAGTACACCTACGACGCGCAGGGCAACGAACTCACGCAAACGGACTGTTGCCGCGCCCTCTGTTTGATGGTCGATGGATCCGGCTGGATGAGGGGACCCCCCGACCGGCGTGAAGACGCGCCGGCCAAGGGGAGATGGTCAGAAGGGGAAGTCGAGCTCGCGGGCCTCGGCGGTGGCGAGCAGGAGCCGATAGTGGTTGACAGAAGCAAGCAGGTGCGACGCGCAGTGAAGGATGTCGAGAGCGGCGCGAGGCTCTGGGTGCTCGCGAGCCAAGGCGTAGTCGTGCAGCTCGGGCCATGCGGCAGCGAGGGCGACGCCGGTGATGTCGAGGGCCGTTTCGAGCAAAGCGAGGGAGGCCAGCTCAGGGGCGGAGGCGAGCTGCTCGTAGGTGACGCGAGTCATGAGCGATCCCCCTCGACTTGCAGCACGCGTGCGACGAGGTCACGCTCGACGAGCTTGCGTTTTCGGCGTACGGCAAGGCGCAGCGCAAGGGTGGCGACGCGGTCGACATCGCGCAGGCCTCCGGCGGCGGCTTCGTGGAGCAAAGCGACGGCGTCGGGGGAATAGAGCTCCTTGCTGCCGCCGACGCGGCCCACGCGCATGCGGACGTAGTCGGCGGTGTCTTCTGGAGTGAGCGGCCCGATCGAAAGCCTGTGATGCAGGCGCGAGTAAAGGGACCGATTGCGCCGCAGGCGCAGACGGTCTTCGAGATCGGGCAAGCCAACCAGGATCAGCGACAGGAGGGCGCGGCTGTCCCAGGCGTAGTTGAGCAGGATGTGCAGATGGTCGAGCGTGTCCTGATGCAGCAGGTGCGCCTCATCGACCAAAAAGACGGGCATCACGCGCTCTTGCGCGAGTTGCTCGACGTGGGTGCTGATGGCCCAGAAGACGTCGCCGGCGGTGTTTCCGCGCGGCAAGCCGAGGGCGAAGCAAAGTTGCCGATAGAAGTCGCGCCGCCCCAGGGTCACGTTGTGGCAGTAGGTCAGCCGGTAACGCTCCTTGGGCAACGCATGCCGAAGCGCGCGCAGCACGCACGTCTTGCCGACTCCGGGCTCGCCGACGAGCGCGACGCTCTTTTTGGCCTCGGCGGCGTCGACCAGCTCATCGAGCAGGGCCTGCTTGCTCGGAGGCAGCCACAGGTCCGCGTCGTCGATCTCTTTGCTGAAAGGCTCGGCCGAAAGGCCAAAGAGCGACAGGGTCTCAGGGCTCATTGGTCGTCCTCCGATCGGCACGGAGTGCGTCCGAGCTCGGCGTCGAGCATCGTACGCGTCGGGTCGAAGGGTACGCGGGCTTGATGCGGCGTATCGAGCGACGAGGGCGAGCGCGGACGCTTCGCGTTGGCCACGGGGTCGACCTTGTGAAGCGCGGAGCGTTTGCCCTCGTGCTCGAGGTACGGAGGCTCCTCGGGGTCCACCATGCACCGGCTGACGGTCACCAGACGGCCAGCAAGAAAGTGCAAGTCCGTCTCCCAGTCCTCGCCGTCCATCGATAGCGTCGAGTCGCGCCGTACACGTCGGCGTGCGTGCACGGTGAGCGCCGCGCGCAAGCGCGCCTCGTCGAAGCCGTCGGCCGTGCGTGCGCCTGCTTCGAAGACCGTGGCCGGCGAGCTGCCCATCAGCGCGCCGTGCGCGCAACGGTGGTAATGCGTGTCCAGCCACGCCCAGATGCGCACGTTGAGATCGTGCAGCGAGCCGAGGGTGCCGGTGTGATTGAGACAGCCCTCGCGCAGCGTCCGCCAGAAGCGCTCCATCTTGCCGCGCGCGGGCGCATCGTACGGCTTGGCGTGCAGCAGCGTCGTGCCCATGCGGGCGCACGCCAGGGCGAGAGTCTGTCCGCGGTAGGTTGCGCCGTTGTCCAGGTACAGCGCGTCGGGGGGGCCGTGACGGCGCACCGCGCGCACCAGGAGCGCGAGCATGTCGACCTCGCGCTCCTGCACCATCGCCTCGATCGCGACGATATATCGCGAGGCGTCGTCCAGAAGCGCGTGGACGCGCACCGGCGTGCTGCTCTCGCCCAGGACCAGAGGCGAGCCGTGGCACACGTCGCCCTGCCAGAGGGCCATGGGCCGCTCGGCCTGCCATCGCAGACGCATCTTGCCGCCGCCGCCCGCGCCTAGCGTGCGCCGGTCCAGGCCCCGCTCCTGATAGAAACGCCGCACGGTCGACTCGCTGACCGCGCCGGCCTGCAGGCGGCCCTCACTCACTAGGGTCCGCAAGATGAGCGATACCGATGCGGTCGGATGCTCGGTGCGGATCGCCATGAGCAGCTCGCGCTGCGGCTCGGTCAAGTCGCGACCGCGGCCCTTGTCGGCGCGCGCTTGCGGACGCAGCGCGTCCAAGCCCCCATCCTTGTACGCGTAGTACCAGCGCTCGAGTGTCGCGA
>DATHPT010000032.1:0-6882 GCA_035483615.1 Solirubrobacteraceae bacterium
ACGCGGACATCGAAAGCGCCACCGCGGCCGCCGGGCGGGCGCTGGCGCGGATGCGCAAGGTGCTGTTCCCCGATGGCTCAAGCGGTGTGTCCGGCTCGATGGGCGTCGCGGAGTGGCAGGCCCCGATGACCGCGGACGAGCTGCTGGAGGTGTGTGACGCGGCGCTGCTTCAGGGCAAGCGCGACGGCAAGGGCAGCGTCACGGGAGCGTTCGCTCGCACGCCCCCGGGCTCGCCTCCGAGTGCTCGCTAAGCCGTCCGCCGCGCGCCGCCGCGTACCTCCGCGCACTCGCTGAGTCCACCCGCCGGGCGCGCCTCTGCGAGACTGGGAGACGACCGTAGGAAACCCGCGAGACCGCCCGGAGAAGCCCATGTCGGAGAACAGCTTTGGCGCCAAGCACACGCTCGAGGTAGCAGGGCGCGAGTATGAGATCTTCCGGCTGGAGGCGCTGCAGCAGCGCTTCGACGTGGCGCGCCTGCCGTTCTCGCTGAAGGTGCTGCTCGAGAACCTGCTGCGCACCGAGGGCAACGGATCGGTGTCCGCCACCGACATCGAAGCGCTCGCAGGCTGGGACGCCAAAGCCCAGCCCAGCAAGGAGATCGCCTTCACGCCCGCGCGCGTGCTCATGCGGGACTTCACCGGTGTGCCCGCGGTGGTGGACCTGGCGGCGATGCGCGACGCGATGGTCGACCTCGGCGGGGACCCGCTTGCGATCGAGCCGCAGGTGCCGGCCGAGCTCGTGATCGACCACTCCGTTCAGGTCGACGCATTCGCCACCCGGGATGCCTTCAAGATCAACGCCGAGCGCGAGTTCGAGCGCAACGAGGAGCGCTACCGCTTCCTGCGCTGGGGCCAGGGCGCCTTCGAGGCGTTCAAGGTGGTGCCGCCGGACACCGGCATCGTGCACCAGGTCAACCTCGAGTACCTGGCCCGGGTGGTGTTCTCCACGGAGGACGCCGCCTCCGGCGCAGGATCGGAGCGCCCCCAGGCCTACCCGGACACGCTCGTGGGCACCGACTCGCACACCACGATGGTCAACGGTCTCGGGGTGCTCGGCTGGGGCGTTGGCGGGATCGAGGCGGAGGCGGCGATGCTGGGCCAGCCGATGTCGATGCTGATCCCGCGGGTGCTCGGCTTCAAGCTGCACGGGGAGCTGACGCAGGGCGCCACCGCCACCGATCTCGTGCTGACGGTCACCGAGATGCTGCGCGAGCGCGGGGTGGTGGGCATGTTCGTCGAGTTCTACGGGGCCGGCCTCGCGGGCCTGCCACTCGCCGACCGGGCCACGATCGGCAACATGTCGCCGGAGTTCGGCTCCACCTGCGCGATCTTTCCCGTGGACGCAGAGACCCTGCGCTATCTCGAGTTCTCCGGTCGCCCCCACCAGCAGATCGAACTGGTGGAGTCCTACTGTCGCGAGCAGGGCTTGTGGCACGACGAGCACGCCGAGGAGCCCACCTTCTCCGATCGCATCGAGCTCGACCTCGGCGAGGTCGTACCGAGTATCGCGGGCCCCAAGCGCCCCCAGGACAGGATCTCCCTCAGTCGCTCCCAGCAGGCATTCCGGGATGCGCTGGAGGGCTACCTGCCTGAGTCCAACGGCGCCGACGACGCGCTCGGCGGGACGTTCCCGGCCAGCGACCCGACCTCCACCCAGGAGCCCTCCAACGGCGATGGAGCCCGCGAGCCGGGCGGTCGGCCGAGCGAGGGCGTCGGGGCCGGCGCCGATCCCAGGGGGTCCGGCGAGTCCAGCCACAGACAGTCTGCCGGCCGTACGGTGTCTGCCGGTGAGGGCGTCGGGGCCGCCGGTGGCGTGACATCGCCGGCACGTGCAACCGGCGCAACGGCGGTCACGCTTGCAAGCGGCGAGCGCACCACGCTCGAGCACGGGCACGTGGTGATCGCCGCGATCACCAGCTGCACCAACACCTCCAACCCCTCGGTGATGATCGGCGCGGGGATCCTCGCCCGCAATGCCCTGGCCCGCGGGCTGAGCAGCAAGCCGTGGGTCAAGACGTCGCTGGCGCCCGGCTCGAAGGTGGTCACCGAATACCTTGACAAGGCCGGTCTCACCGAGTCGCTGGAGCAGCTTGGCTTCAACCTCGTGGGCTACGGCTGCACCACCTGCATCGGCAACTCGGGGCCGCTGCCCGAGGAGATCTCCGAGGCGGTCCAGCGCGAGGACCTGGCGGCGGTGTCGGTGCTGTCGGGCAACCGCAACTTCGAGGGGCGCATCAACCCCGACGTGAAGATGAACTACCTCGCCTCGCCACCGCTGGTGGTGGCGTATGCGCTGGCTGGCACGATGGACATCGACCTCCTGAACGACCCGCTCGGCCAGGACGGGGGAGGCGAGGACGTCTACCTGCACGACATCTGGCCCTCGGCGCAGGAGATCGCGCACACGATCGAGCAGGCGGTGCAGTCGGACATGTTCCGCTCGAGCTACCAGGAGGTGTTCGACGGCGACGAGCGCTGGCAATCGCTCGAGGTGCCCGGTGGAGAGCGCTTCTCCTGGGAACCCGACTCCACCTATGTGCGTCTGCCGCCCTACTTCGAGGGAATGGACCGCCAGCCGGAGCCGCTTGCCGACATCGAGGGCGCGCGGGTGCTGGCGCTGCTCGGGGACAGCGTCACCACCGATCACATCTCACCGGCTGGGGCCATCAAGCGCGACAGCCCCGCCGGGGCCTACCTGCAGGAGCACGGGGTCTCGCCACGGGACTTCAACTCCTACGGCTCGCGTCGCGGCAACCACGAGGTGATGATCCGCGGCACGTTCGCCAACATCCGGCTGCGCAACCAGCTGGCGCCCGGCTCCGAAGGGGGGGTGACGGTCAAGGACGGCGAGCAGACCTCGATCTATGAGGCCGCCGTCAGCTACCAGAGCGAGGGCACGCCCCTGGTGGTGCTGGGTGGCAAGGAGTACGGCTCGGGCTCCTCGCGCGACTGGGCCGCCAAGGGCACCAGCCTGCTCGGGGTGAGAGCGGTGATCGCCGAGAGCTTCGAGCGGATCCACCGCTCCAACCTGGTTGGCATGGGAGTGCTCCCGTTGCAGTACCCACCGGGCGAGTCTGCCCGCTCGCTCGGGATCAACGGGCAGGAGCAGTTCAGCATCGAGGGGTTCGCCGAGCCTCTGAACGCGGGTGAGCTGCCGAAGAGGTGCACAGTGAGGGCCGGGGAGACCGAGTTCGAGGCGGTCGTGCGAATCGACACGCCGAAGGAGGCGGAGTATTTCCGCCATGGCGGCATCCTGCGCTATGTCCTGCGACAGCTGCTCGCGGCATGAGCGCCGCCGGGGAGGGCTCTCACGGCAGCGAGGGGCAGGCGGGTCCGGTGGACCGATATCCGGCGCTGCTGCGTGACCTGCTGGAGGCTCGTGGCCCGAGTGGCTATGAGACGGCGCCCGCTGCGATCTGGCGAGCGGCGGGTGATGCCTTCGGCGCGAAGACGAGCACCGATCTGCTCGGCACGCCCTCCGCGCTCGTGCCCTCCAGCGGGCGCGTGGAAGCATCGGCGCCGCCGAGGCGATTGGTGGTGATGGGCCACATCGACGAGATCGGGCTGATCGTGACCCACATCGATGACGAGGGCTATCTGTGGTTCCGTGAGGTCGGCGGCTGGGACGCGCAGATCCTCGTGGGTCAGCGGGTGGTGATCGAGGCTCGCGAGGGGCAGATCGCCGGGGTGATCGGCAAGAAGCCGATCCATCTGCTGCGCGATGAGGAGCGCAAGAAGGTGGCGGAGGTGCGCGATCTGCACATCGACGTCGGCGCTCGGGATGGCGAGCAGGCGCGCGAGCTCGTGCGGATCGGCGACGTGGCGGTGATCGCCGGCGATCCCTTGGAGCTGCCCAACGGACGGCTCGCCTCGAGGGCGCTCGACAACCGGCTCGGCTCGTTCGTGGCGCTCGAGGCAGCACGCCTGGTGGCGCAGGCGGGCGGAGCGAACGAGTGGGAGGTGGTGGCGGTGGCCGCCGCCCAGGAGGAGACAACCTTCGGCGGCTCGCGCACGAGCGCCTTCTCGCTGGAGCCGGATGCGGCGATTGTGGTGGACGTGACCCACGCAACCGACGCCCCTGGAATCGACGTCAAGGAGGCGGGCAAGCACGAGCTCGGCTCAGGGCCTGTGCTCAGCCGTGGCTCGACACTCAACCCGCGTCTCTCAGAGCTCCTGCATGAGACGGCGGAGCGCGAGAAGATCCCGTTCACCGTGGAGGCGATTGGGCGCAACACGGGCACCGACGCCGACGCCGTGCATCTCAGCCGTGGCGGTGTGCCGACCGCGCTGGTGTCGATCCCCCTGCGCTACATGCACTCGCCGGTGGAGCTTGTGCAGCTGGACGACGTGCACGCAGCCGCGACCCTGATCGCCGCGGCTGCGCTGAAACTCGACGCCGAGACCTCGCTCGCGCGCTGACACGCGCGCCAGCGCGGAGCTGTCCTAGGCGCTTGCGCCCTCCAGCTCGGTCATCGGGTTGATCTCATAGGCGGAGCCGGGGGCAGCGCCGAGCGCGAGCACCCGCAGGCCCTCGGGGCCCGAGAAGATCTTGCGCTTGGGCGCGGGGCCAACCCGCACGAACAGGTCGGGCTCGAGCTCCACCCGCTCGTCCTCGATCTCGATCCAGCCGGAGCCTGTGAGCGCGAGGAACACCTCCTCCTGGCCGCTCTCGGCATGATCGTGAAGGGGATAGTCGCTGTAGTCCGGCGGGAGCTGGATCACCTGCATGCCGAACGAGGTGACGCCGAGCTCGGCCCTGGCCTTGACGAAACCGCCGCCGAAGGCGGCCTCCATCTCGCCGATGCGCTTCGCTGTGTAGTCGCTCATTGTTGCTCCTGACTTGGGGTGGGATGGTTGTTGGGGGATTGGGGGTATTGGGTCGTTCTCGTGAGGGTCAGTCGGCGCTCTGATCACGTCCGAGCCCGGCAGGCTGGAGCACCGGTTTGTCGGTCGGCATGATGATCCCCAGCTGGCGGGACTGGGCGAGCACCGTGCCGTCGGCGGCCCAGATGACGCCGTCCTCCTCGAACAGGCCGTCGTGCAGCAGGCGCGTGTTGAACACGCTGAGGCACAGGTCCGAGGGATCGCAGTCGCACTCGGAGATCGACTGGCGGAAGTGGATCGTGAGATCCACGGTCGGGCTGATCGCGGGCGCGTCCAGTGCGATGAACGAAGGAGGAAACCAGGCGTCGCAGAACAGCGCCAGGGCGGGCGCGTCCACAGGCCGAGGCTCTGGCAGGCCGATCCAGCCGCCGATACGCATCTGGGCGCCGCTGCCCGCGAACGGGATCGCGCCCACCCGCGGCTGCATCACCAGCTGGCGGGTGAACTCGGGCGCGCCCTTGAAGAGCTTCGGCGTGGAGCGCCGCTCGAGATCCGGGGCGGCCAGCTCGGGCATCGGCAGTTCGTTGGCGCCGGGCGCCTCCCAGGGCACCGAGAAGGCGGCGAGCGCCAGCGCGGTGACGCGCCCGGCTTGCTCCATCCGCGCGGACAGGGTGCTCAGCGAGCGGCCCTGGCGCTCCAGGGTCACGTGGATCTCGATCGGTCCCGGCTCGGGAGGGGAGGTGTAGTGGATCGTCAGCGAGCGGGGGGTGCGCGTGGGATCCTCAACAGCGGCGATCAGTGCTCGCAGGACGATCGCCGCGAGGTAGCCTCCGTGTGGGCCCCTGCCGGCACGCCAGCCTGGTGCGATGTCGGCGCTGAACAGCGCCTGCCCGGGTGCTCCCGCGCCATCGCCAACGCCGTCCTCGACGCGGCTGACGGCGGTGTCTCGATCGAAGACGGTGTCCATTGCAGCCGCGAGCATATCGACAGACTGGCTGTCCGGCCAGTCTGAGCGCTGCTCTGTGTGTTGAGCACACAGAGCGGTAGTCCTGCGTGCTCAGCCGCGCACGAGTCGCTTATAGCTGATGCGGTGGGGCCGGTCGGCTGCTGCCCCCAGGCGCTCGCGGCGGTTCTCCTCGTAGGCCTCGAAGTTGCCCTCGAACCACACCACCTGCGAGTCGCCCTCGAAGGCGAGCACATGGGTGGCGACCCGGTCCAGGAACCAGCGGTCGTGGGAGATCACCACCGCGCAGCCGGGAAACGCGAGCAGCGCTTCCTCGAGCGCCCGCAGGGTGTCCACGTCGAGATCGTTGGTGGGCTCGTCCAGCAGCAGCAGGTTGCCGCCGGCGCGCAGCAGCTTGGCGAGGTGCACGCGGTTGCGCTCACCGCCGGAGAGCTTGCCGATGCGCTTCTGCTGGTCGGAGCCCTTGAAGTTGAAGCCGGCGGTGTACTGGCGCGAGTTGACCACCCGCTCGCCGACCTTCAGGTGGTCGAGGCCGTCGGAGATCTCCTCCCACACCGTCTTCTCTGGGTCAAGCGCGTCGCGAGACTGGTCGACGTAGGCGAGCTGCACCGTGTCGCCGAGCTGCAGGGTGCCGCCGTCGGGGGTCTCATCGCCGACGATCAGGCGAAACAGGGTGGTCTTGCCGGCGCCGTTGGCGCCGATCACGCCGACGATCCCGGCGCGGGGGAGCTCGAAGGAGAGGTCCTCGATCAGCAGTCGATCGCCGTAGCCCTTGCGCACGTCGCGGGCGGTGAGCACCTTCTCGCCCAGCCTTGGCCCGCCGGGGATGTGGATCTGGACGTCCTCGAGCTTGACGTTGCGCTCTTCGGCGACCAGCTCCTCGTAGCGGGCAAGACGCGCCTTGGACTTGGTGCGCCGTCCCTTGGGGTTGGTATTGACCCATTCCAGCTCGGCCGCGATCGTGCGCTGGCGGCCCTTATCGGCGCGCTCCTCCTGGGCGAGGCGGGCCTGCTTCTGGGTCAGCCAGCTCGAGTAGTTGCCCTGGTAGGGGATGCCGCGGCCACGGTCGAGCTCGAGAATCCAGCCGGCGACGTT
>DATHPT010000033.1:0-3644 GCA_035483615.1 Solirubrobacteraceae bacterium
GTGTCGGCGAGATTGCAACCAAGCAGCGTGCAGCAGGTCAGGGTCGCCGGATCCTGGCCTGCCGCTTCGATCAGACGGGCGGCTACGAGGTTGTGCGAGACGATTCTGCCGTCGCGCTCGACGACCATCAGCCCGTAAGGGAACAGCCGGAACGCCTCGTGCTCGAGCGTGGCCGTCCACTGGGCCTGAGGGTCCTCGACCTCCAGCATCGGGACAATCGTTGTCGGCACTGACCTCCCCCGGGGCACCGTTGGCAGCCTTAGATCATGTCGCGATCGATGCCCAAACGAACATAACGATCGCCGCAGTCGCTGTCAAAGGGGGGAGGCGGGGATGTGAAGATCGCCAACACCCATCAGACCGCCTGGCTCGGCGCCAGACGGAACGGCGGCGGCTCTGACTCGGTGCGCACGCTCGAGCGCGCCGCGAGCAGCAGGTCGGCCATCGTCAGCTCCTCCACAGAGCGCATGAGCGCGAGCTCGCGCTCGGCGAGCTCGGAGGCGATCAGCAGCTGATGGTCATCGACGTTCTCGCCGTGGGAAGCCAGGCGTGGCACCAGCACCGGCTTCTTGCCCGCTTCAAGAGCCGACACGGAGGAGCCGCAGCCGGCGTGCGCGATCACCACGTCGGCCTCCTCGATCGCCTGCTGGAGGACGCGCACGGGCAGCTGCTCGTGGGCTTCGATCGGCATGTCCGAGACATCGGTGCAGCCCACCTGCCACAGCACCTCCGCATCGGCGGGCAGGATCGCGTGGGCCCGCTCGATCAGCCTCTTGAAGGAGTAGTCCTGCATCGTGCCGACCGTCACCACCGCGCGCCTGATCGTGCACTCGCCGGGCGAAGAGGGCCCGGGGGCGAAGGTGTCGAGCACCGAGCCCGAGTAGACCCACGGCGGTTGGGCCCAGCCCGGGTACTGGGCGTACAGCGAGATTCCAGGCACGCGCCTGAGTAGCCGACCGGTGGTGGACGGGCCTACGCTGCGGGCCGAGCACTCGATGTAGTGGCACTCCGCTCCTCGCATGCGGGCCAGCGGCAGGAACGACAGGGCGATCCCTGAGCCGGCGCTCACCACTCGAGTGAAGGGATGGCGTTTGCGCAGCAGGTGGCTTGCGAGCAGTGAGTGGCGCAGCACGTTTTTGATATCGCGCGGCCCGGTGTAGTCGACGTACACGACCTTCTCATCGGCCAGCAGCGAGCGGCTTTGGGGGGTGTCGAAGGTGACCCAGACTCGCTCTTCGTCGAGTTCTTCCATACGCGGCAGCAGCCGGTACAGATCGGCCAGGTGCCCACCGACGCTGCTTACGAGCAGTGTGCTCATCAGATCGCCTCCTGCGCTGTATGGGGGTTCACTGCACGCCTCATGCGGGGTGCAGGGTTTCGGGTGTGCGGACCAGGCGCGCGAACGCAGGTCCGTAGTGGCGGAGGACCCGCATCGCGTGGCCCACGGGAGAGATGGGTTGTCCTTGGGGAGCGCGCTGGGCACGCTCGGAGAGCACCGCTCGCGGGGGCAGCAGCTGACGTCTTGCAAAGGCGCCGCCCCCGCCTGCGGGCGCGAGCAGTCCGTCGATCAGGCCGATTTCGGCGTGCAGCTGGGCCTGGCTGCGGCCGTGGGGATTGGGGGTGGCCATGCGCAGGGCGATCCGTCCTCGCAGATCGGGCCTGCGTCCTCCGATCAGCGTTTGAGCCGGCAGGCCCACGATCTTCTCGGCGACGTGGGCGGAGGCGACCAGCACGCGAGCGAGCTTCGGATAGTTCTCGAGCGCCTGTACGAGCGCTCCCGGTGTGAGCCGCTTGCCGAACGTGTCCCACCAGGCGCCCACGTCGCAGGCCAGGCGCAGGTCGAGGAAGCCGTCGCGGGCGTAGAACAGCAGCAGCGCCGTCAGCTCGTCGATCGGCGCCGGACGGCGGCCTGCGGGCGAGCTCGCGCCGGCTCTGAGCAGTCGATCTTCGGCGAAGCTGCGCTCGTACCAGTGCACGCGCCAGTGCAGCTCGACCGGGGGAAGCTCCCCGCGTTCGTGCACGAGCGCAAGGTGAAGCAGCGGCAGACCCTCGCGGTCGAGGTGGTCGGCGGGTGGGGCATAGCCGAGCCCGCGCACCGTCTGGGCTGCGTCGTGCAAGCGCTCGCGGGTCACCAGCACGTCGACGTCGCTGGAGGGGCGCCTGCCCGGGTCGCCGTAGATCGCTTCGCCGAGCGCTGGTCCCTTCAAGGGCGCCGAGTCGATCCCCGCCTGGGCGAGCGCGGCGCCGACGCGCTCGCAGGTGAGCGACAGCAGAGCCGCCTGGCGGCGTCCCGCCTCCAGGGAGCGCTCGACCGCCGTCGCGAAGCCCTCGTCGACTCGCTCTCCGGCGAGCGTGACAATGCGAGGGCCTAGCGTCGGCAGCAGTCTTCGCGTGGCGAGCGCGCCGCCGAGCTCAGACCAGTCGACCCGGCTCGCCAGGGCGTGGGCCCGCGCTCCCATCCTGCGTCTGCGCTCAGCGGTGCTGGCGGCGAGCAGGATCAGTTGTTGCTGTGCCTGGAGGGGGGTCATTGCAGTCAAGGTCGGTCGGTTCCAACCAGAGCAACGCTCAGGTGAGCCCGCTTCTCACGGTGCCGGAGCGCAGCGCGGCTGTCAGACGGGCGAGGCTGCGGGCACGCCGCTTGGGGCAGGCGGGCGAGTATGAAATTCGTACACCCGGCCCGGCGGGCCGGACCCTCTCGTGACCTTTCTGTGAATCCTTGTCGCGGACCTCCACGTGGACCGTCAGCTGGGTCTATGTTGGCCGCCGCGATGAGTGGCGAACCCAGGCCGATTCCCAGCGCGCTGAGCTTTCGGTGGCTGGCGATCGTGCTGGCGCCACTGCTTTTCGTGGCGCTGACCGTGCTCGCGGACAGCGCTCGCGGGTCGATCCAGCCGGCCGTCACGATCGATGGCCCGAGCGAGGACATCGTGGGCTTCGGCGGGGTGGCGATGGCCGAAGACGGCACTGGCGGAGTCGTGTATCTCAAGCGCGAGAACGGGGTTGCGCACGTGTTCGTCTCACGTTTCCTTGACGGTCATTGGCTTCCTCCGATCCAGGCCGATGCGGGTCAGCCCTACATCGCCAGCTGGCCGCGGATCGCCGCTGCCGACGGCGGCGAGCTGGTGGTGGTGTGGGCGACCCCGTTTGCCACCGAAGGCGGCCGTCCTCGGGAGCAGCTGCTTGGCGCGACGCTCGACGCCGGCGCCACGAGCTTCGGGCCGTCGATGATCGTCGATCAGGACATCGGGTTCGGCAACGGCACCAGCCCGGATCTGGCGATGAGCTCCACCGGCCAGGCCGATGTGGTCTACCGGGTGGTCCACGAAGAAACCGGACGGATCTCGAGCATTCCGCTGCTGCGCCCGGGCGATGTGATCGAGGATGTGCGGGTCGCGCACTTCAACGGCGAGACCTGGTCCTCGCTTGGCACGATCAACCGCGATCCCGGCGTCTCGATGCGACCGCCGGTCGCGACCAACGCGCCGCAGATCGCGGTTGGCCCCACGGGCAACGGGGTGGTGGTGTGGCAGGAGCCCGACATCGACGGGGTGGCGCGCATCTGGGCGCGGCGCGTCTTCGGGCACACGCTCGGCTATGTGATGCCCGTCAGCGCGGCGAGCCTCGCCGGCGCGCCGATCTCCGAC
>DATHPT010000034.1:0-5343 GCA_035483615.1 Solirubrobacteraceae bacterium
CGGGGATCCCGGCATTGAACAGCGTCCTTTCGGTATCTCAGGGCGCCTACGGGGTTAGCTGTCGGGCTCGCGTACGTACGCTACGCCACAAGTGTGGCGATTCGCCCCCGCAGCCAAGGGCTGCACTGGGTCCCCCGCTCCTCGACCCCGTGGGGACAAGGACTCGGCACGAACGCCAGCCAAAGTAACAGGTCACGTTGCAAGATGCATCACACAAGAAGGTCTGCAACGTTTCTTGCCGACGTTTGCCTTTCACTCAGGCGTTCGTCCTGTGCGGAGGTCCGACTCGCCTGTCCACGCCCACCGAGCATCGCAGGTTGTGTCGCCTGGCGGTTGGGACCCGTGGTGCGCTTGGACGCCTCGCTCTCGGCTTGCTCTCTGCGCGGGGCCCGGTCGAGAGTCTTCGGCATGGAGCTCACCCACCTGATTCAACCTCTGACTTAGGGCACCCTAAAATCGCGCTGGGATTGGTAAGATCCGCTGCGCCTCGGCGTCGAAAGGCTCGTACGATCAGATTCTTTGGAGGAAGGAATGTCACGGGACGAAGCATTTGGGGCTGAGTCGACGCATCCATCGTTGCGCCAGGCTGCCACCGCCCACACCGCCATGGCAGACAGGCGTGTGTGGCGCATCCCGTCGATCGCGGCAACGCTGCTGATGCTGCTCTCCGGGCTCGGGATCTGGGGCTGCGGCGGGGCGGGAGACCCGGCGGCGACGATCACGCTCTACAGCGCACAGCACCAGCAGACAACGGATGCGCTGATCGCGGCCTTCACCAAGCAGACCGGCATCAAGGTCCGAGTTGACAACAATGACGAGGACATCCTCACTGCCCAAATCAACCAGGAGGGCGACCTCTCTCCGGCCGACGTCTTCTACACAGAGAACTCCAACTGGCTCGAACAGCTCAACGCACAGGGCTTGCTGACCAAAGTCAAGCCCTCCACCCTCGCCAATGTCCCCAAGCGAGACAGCGCCCTCAACGGCAACTGGGTCGGCGTCTCAGCTCGCGTCAGCGTCCTTGTCTACAACACCAGCAAGCTGAGCCCATCACAGCTGCCCAAGTCGGTGATGGAACTCGCCGACCCGAAGTGGATGGGAAAGATCGAGCTTGCCCCCACCGAGACCGATCTTTGGCCGATCGTGAGCTCGGTCGACCGCGCCGAGGGTCATGCCGCGACCCTGCGCTGGCTGATCGGGATGGAGAGCAACGCGGCAGGAAACGATCAAGTCCCTGACAACGAGGTCCTGACCAGGGACGTCAGTCAGGGAATCACCGATCTGGGACTCATAAATCACTATTACTATTATCGCCTGCGGGCTGAGATCGGCAAGAGCTCGACCAAAGCCGATGTCGCCTATTTCGCCCCGCACGATCCAGGCTACGTCGAGGACATCTCGGGTGTCGGTGTCCTGAAGTCCTCCAAGCACAAGGCAGCCGCCGAAGAGTTCGTGCAATTCATGACAAGCGACGCAGGTCAGCGGGCGCTCGCCAAAAGCGACAGTTTCGAGTACCCGATCCACCCTGGGGTGGCCGCCAGCCCGGAATTGCCTCCGCTCAGCGGGCTGCAACCCTCGTCGTTCACTCCCGCTGAGCTCGGCAGCGGTCTCGACGCCAAGACACTGCTCGAAGAAGCCGGATTGATCTAGGCGTCCGGACAGACATGACAGAAGTCCTGATGCCGGCCATCCCGGCCGCGGACACATCCAAGCGCTTGCGCCGTCGCGTCGGTCGCGGACGCGTGCTGGTCGCTGTCGGCGCCTGCATCGCACTGGCGCTGCTGCTTCCGCTCGGTCTGCTCGCCCTTGACGCCAACAGCGCCGGCTGGGGAGAAATCCACCACGTACTGTTTCGCGAGCGCTCGGTGTTCCTGCTGCGCCACACCGTCGTGCTGTCGCTGCTGGTCGCCGCTTTCGCGGCGGGCATCGGGGTGGCGAGCGCCTGGTGCACCGAGCGGACTCGACTTCCCGCGCGCCGGGTGTGGACCGTGCTGCTCGTGTTGCCCGTCGCGATCCCCGACGATGTGGTCGGCTACGCATGGCACTCGCTGTTCCCGACCATGAACGGTCTGCTGGCAGCCACGCTCGTGATGACCCTCGGAACCTATCCGCTGGTCTATCTGCCGGTCGCCGCCGCTCTGCGCCGATCGGACCCGGCGATGCAGGAGACCGCGCACAGTCTCGGGGCGGGACGACTGGCCACCTTCGCTCGCGTCACCCTTCCGCTGATCCGCACCGCCGTGATCGGGGGGTGCGTGCTGGTCACCCTCACGGTGATCTCCGAGTACGGAACGTTCGAGATCGTGCGCTATCAGACGTTCACCACCGAGATCTTCAGTGAGTTCCAGTTCAACTCGCGAGCGGCCGGCGCGCTGTCGGTCCCGCTCGTTTGCCTGGCCCTGCTGGTCCTTGCGGTCGACGGGATCGTGCCGCGCCGCGCATCCACCAGGATCGCGCCCCGGCGACTCCCGAGTCCCGCGCGACGGCGCCTGAGCGTGATGCCGATGCTGCTCGCGCTCAGCGTGCTCGTCGGGCTTGCCATCTGCTTCCCAATCGCCACGGTCTTCTACTGGATGGCCCAGAGCCAGCACACCACGTTGCCGGCGGCGGCCACACTGAGTCAGGCCACGTGGAGCACGCTGACCTACAGCGCGCTCGGGGCCACTGCGGCGGTGGCGCTTGCCCTGCCGGTCGCGATGATGACCTTCAGACGCTCGAGCGCTCCCCGTGTTCTACTTGAGCGCAGCACCTACATCACGCTCGCGCTGCCTGGCGTCGTGATCGCGCTCAGCCTGGTGTTCTTCGCCACCCGCTACGCCTACAGCCTCTACCAGACGAGTCTGCTGCTGATCGTTGCCTACGCGATCATGCACTTCCCCTTGGCGCTCGTCTGCATAAAGACATCGGTCGCTCAAGCGCCCGCGCGTCTTGCCGACGTCGGGCACTCGTTGGGGCGCGGGCCGGTCGCGGTCTTCCTGCGCGTCACGCTGCCGTTGCTTGCGCCCGGGCTGCTCGCGGCCTTCTGCCTGGTGTTCCTCACAGCTGTGACCGAGCTCACCGCCACCCTGCTGCTGGCACCGATCGGAGTGCAGACGCTCGCCACCCAGTTCTGGGCATTTCAAAGCGAGGTCGCCTACGGCGCCGCCGCTCCCTACGCGCTCGTGATCGTGGCGCTCGCCGCACTGCCCGCGGCCGTGCTCGCCCTGTGGTTTGATCGGGGACGAAACGCCCAGCCACAGCTCACGCCATGAGCGTTATCGAACTGCGCGGCGTCGCCAAGCGGTTCGGCGTCACGCCCGTTCTCACCGATGTCGATCTGACGGTCCCCGCCGCGTCGCTCACGGCGGTGCTGGGGGCCTCGGGCAGCGGGAAGACAACCCTGCTGCGGCTCATCGCCGGGTTCGAGCAACTGGACGCCGGCACGATCGCGATCGACGGCCAGATTCTCGACGACGGGCGCCGCAGCGTCCGACCCCAGCACCGTGGCGTCGGCTATGTACCGCAGGACGGGGCACTCTTTCCGCACCTCACGGTGATCGGCAACGTCGGCTTCGGCCTGCCAAAACGGGAGCGTCCAGGCGCGACGGCCCTGCTCGAGCTCGTCGGGCTCACTGGCCTCGAGCGACGCTATCCCCACGAGCTCTCCGGCGGTCAGCAGCAGCGGGTGGCGCTCGCCCGTGCGCTTGCGATCAGGCCGAGCATCGTGCTGCTGGACGAGCCGTTCAGCTCGCTCGATGCGTCGCTGCGGGGCGAGCTCGGCCGCGACGTGGCCCGCATCCTCACCGAAGCGCAGACAACCTCGGTGCTCGTCACCCACGATCAGGACGAGGCCCTGGCGCTGTCCGATCAGATCGCGGTGCTGGAGGCAGGTCGCATAGTGGCTCGCGCCGAGCCGCGCGCTCTCTACCGCGATCCTCCTGATCTCACCGCCGCCACCTCGATCGGAGAAGCCAACGTCCTTTCGGCCCAGATCCAGGCCGACCGCGCCCACTGTGCGCTCGGCGCGGTGCCCTTTCGGACACGCGGAGCTCCCGCGCTCGACGGGCCCTGCCGTCTGCTGCTGCGCCCCGAGCAGCTGACGCTTCATCTTCACGCAGACAACGGAGCAGCCCCTGCCACCGTGATAGCGCACCACTACCACGGGCACGACGGGGTGGCTCTGTTCAAGCTCGACCATCACAAGGGGGAGACGCTGCTGGCCCGCGTCCCCGGGGAGGTAGCATTCACGCCGGGACAACGGGTGTGGGTGCAGGTAAATGGACAAGGGCTCCTGTGGCCCTCTTAGAGACCGTGCTTTGAGCGTGCCGACAGCATGAGACCGGTCTACTGGCTGGGTGTCTTCATTCCGGTCGCACTCGTGCTCGACTTGGCGAGCGCGGCGTCTTCGCTTGTGTTCGCCACCTCTGCCGTGGGAGTGGTGCCGGCCGCGGCCCTGATGGGCCAGGCCACAGAGCAGCTTGCCGCCCGCGCGGGCCCCGGGATCGGCGGCCTCGTGAATGTCACCTTCGGCAACGCACCCGAGCTGATAATCGCGATCCTTGCGCTGAGCGACGGGCTGCAGGAGGTGGTCAAGGCGGCGCTGGTCGGCTCTGTGGTGGGCAACGCTCTGCTGGTGCTGGGCGCGGCGATGTTGGCCGGCGGCTGGAAACGGATGCGCCAGAGCTTCGATCGGACGGTTGCCCAGACCCAGTCAGGGATGCTGCTGCTCACCGTGATCGCGCTTGTGCTTCCGACGCTTCTGGCGCTGGCCCATCACAGGGGCCTGCCGATCGTCGGCGAGGTGCGCCACGCTTTCGGGCACGAACTTCAACAGGTCTCGATAGCAGTCGCCCTCGTGCTGATCGTGACCTACCTCGCGGGCCTCGTCTTCTCGCTCAGAACTCATCGGGACCTGTTCAACCCGGGGCGCCACCAGTCCGAGGCGCCCGGCGCCTGGTCGGTACGCCGCTCGGTGACCGTCCTCGCGCTCGCCGGCGCACTCACGGCGGTGACCAGCGAGCTGCTTGTGGGCTCGATCGAGCACGCATCGAGCGAGATCGGCCTGTCCCAGTTCTTCGTAGGCGCATTCGTCGTTGCGATCGTCGGCAACGCCGCCGAGCACTATGTGGCGGTTCTCGCCGCCGTCAAGGACAATATGGACCTCGCCGTCAACATCGCTGTCGGCTCGAGCGCACAGATCGGGCTGTTTGTCGCCCCAGTGCTGATCCTGATCTCCTTCGTGGTCGGCCCGTCTCCGATGGCGCTTGTCTTCAACGGCTTTGAGGTGGCGGCACTGCTCTCGGCGGGACTCGTCGCGACCGCCTTGGTCTCCGACGGCGAGTCGACATGGTTCGAGGGCTTTCA
>DATHPT010000035.1:0-4784 GCA_035483615.1 Solirubrobacteraceae bacterium
GAGGGCGTGCACATGCTCTCCACCGGCGGCATGCTGCGCTACGCCGACGAGGCCGAGCAGGACGCCTCGGCAGCGCCCGCACGCCCGCGCGAGGCGGTCGTAGCCACCGAGACCGGGATGCTCTACCCGCTTGAAATGGCGGCCCCCGACGTGAAGTTCATCCCCGCCAACCCAGAGGCCAGCTGCGTGTTCATGAAGATGATCACGCTCGAGAAGCTGCGCGACGCGCTACGCGACTTCAAGTACGAGGTGCGGGTACCCCCCGATATAGCCGCCCGGGCGCGCGTGCCGATCGACCGGATGGTCGCAATCGGCTAGGGACGTCACCCGGCCGCATCGAGGTGCATTCCGGGCTCGGCCTCGACCAGCGCGCGCCGTGACCGGCGACGCGAGCGACCTACGGGCGCTCGCGGATCTTGTCTCCCATCAAAATTCCCCCTGCTCATGAGGGCCCACGCAGGCGACGGCCAGATCGTCAGCCACGTTCGCCGCCACCTCGCGCACCTCATCGAACGTCACCGCGTCGAGCGCCGCAATCGCGGTGTCCGGGTCGATGTCCTCGCCGTGCACGATCCTCTGGCTGGCTCCATAGCGGGCCACCGCGTTCGTGTTCTCGAAGGCGAGCACCAGTCTGCCCGCCGAGTAGGCGCGCGCGCGCTGGACCTCCTCCTCGGTGGGGCCGTCTGAGCGCAGCTCGTCCACGATCTCGCGCATGCGGGTGTACGCCTCGATGCACTTCTCCGAATCAAGGCCCGAGCCGAGCTGCAGGATCGGCACGTCCGCGAACGCATGCGCGACGGCATATACCGAGTAGCACAGCCCCCGCTTCTCCCTGATCTCCTCGAACAGCCTCGAGCCCATCGAGCCGCCCAGCAATGTCGAGTAGATCGACAGCGCCGCCCGCTGCTTCGGATCGGTGACACTCACCTGTGGCCTGTAGATCATGCGCAGGTGCGACTGGTTGGTGTCCCGCTGCTCCACCAGCTTCTGCGGCGCGAACCCGGGCGCCGGCACATACGGCTCCGGCTGCTCCAGCACGGGGAAGCGGCCGAACAGCTCCTGCAGATCCGCCTCGGCGGGCACGTGCTCGACATTGCCGACCAGGAACGCCCCGCCCTGCGATCCGGCCCAGCGACGCTCGCGGAACGCCACGATCGCATCGCGCGTGAAGCTCTTCAGGTTCTCCTCGGGGCCGAGCACAGTGCGCCCCAGCGGGTGATCGCCGAATGCCGCCCTGTCGATCAGATACTCCGCCACCGTCGACGGCTGGTCATAGGAGCGGTTGATCTCCTGGATCACCACCCCCCGCTCGCGGTCGAGCTCCTGCGCGTCGAGCTTCGGGCGTCCCACGAAATCGCTCAACAGATCGATCGCCTGCGGCGCAGACTCCGCTCGCACCGTGATGTGAAAGGCCACGATGTCATGGCTCGTATAGGCATTCAACATGCCCCCAAGCCGCTCCGCGGTCTCGTTCACGTCCTTATAAGTGGCGTACTTCTCGCCGCCCTTGAACACCAGGTGCTCGAGGAAGTGCGCCATCCCGTTCTCCTGCATGCGCTCGGTCCTCGCGCCCGCGTCGAACGCCACCAGCACCGTCAGCGCGCGCGTGCCCGGCAGCCCCACGCTGTACACGGGCAGCCCGTTCCTAGCCACTTCGGTCATCGAGATGTTCGGCATTCGCGGGTCACGATAGGCGATCCACCACGCGGTGCAGACCGCCGTCCCACCCGGCCTGTTCGAAGCCCACGCCGCGCCTGCCATGGCCCGCCCCACGCCCTGGTGCTCCCCTCGGCCTGCAAAACGCGTTGCATGCAGGGAAAAATGCGGGGCCTCACGGGGTGCGCCGCTACTGTGCCCGGCCATGCCCGCACGTGAGAACGACATCCGCCACCGCGAGGCCGTACGCCGCCGAGCGCGTCCCTCGAGCGTCCGTCGCACGGTCTCACCGCAGTCCCAGCCCGCGTCCCTGCCCCCCGCCAAGGCGCCCGGCGCCAACACGGTCGTCGAGTTCCGTGGCGTCACCAAGCGCTACGACAGCGGCGACACCGGCCTCGAGCGCGCCACCTTCGCGATCGACCGCCAAGAGTTCGTGTTCCTGGTCGGCTCCACCGGCTCGGGCAAGTCCACCATCATGCGCCTGCTCATCAAGGAGCTCGACCCCACCGAAGGCACCATCCGCGTCGCCGGACGCTCGCTCGCCGAGATCGAGCGTGGGCGCGTGCCCTACTACCGCCGCAACGTCGGCGTCGTCTTCCAGGACTTCAAGCTGCTGCCCACCCGCACCGTCTACGACAACATCGCCTACGCCCTGCAGGTCACAGGCGCCTCTCGCAAGCAGATCCGCACAGCACTCCCGGACATTCTGCGCCTCACCGGCCTTTCCACCAAGCTGCACAACTATCCCCACCAGCTCTCCGGGGGGGAGCAGCAGCGCGTCGCCGTCGCCCGCGCCTTCGCCTCCCATCCGCCGCTGCTGCTGGCCGACGAGCCCACCGGCAACCTCGACCCCGACACCTCGATCGGGATCATGCAGCTGCTCTACCGCATCAACCGCGCCGGCACCACAGTGATCGTGGCCACCCACGACAACGAGATGGTCGACAAGATGCGCCGCCGCGTGATCGAGCTCAAGCGCGGGCGCATCGTCCGCGACGAGGCCACCGGCCTCTACGCACAGGACGAGACCACCGGGGATCTGGCCGAGCGCCTGAAGCGCGAACTGAAATGAAACTGGGGTTCTTTCTGAAGGAGGCGGTCCGCTCGATGCGGCGCAATCCGGCTCCAAGCTTCGCTGCACTGTCGTGCGTGCTGGTGACCACGCTTGTGCTCGGGGTCTTCATCCCGGTGGTCCAGGCCACCAACGGGGCCGCCAACTCGATTCGCGGGCGGGTGGTCGTCGACGTCGATCTCAACACCACCGCAAGCTCCGCCGAAGTGGCGAGGGTGCGCCACGAGGTCGAACACGCGCGCTACGTCGGTCATCTCGAACTGGTCTCCAAGAAGGCCGGCTACGAACAGGAGCGCAAGATCAACCCCCAGGCCTTCCAGCTGATCGGCTACAACCCGCTCCCGGAAATCCTGCGCCTCACGCCGAGCAACCCCAACGACGCCGACGCGCTGCGCGCCGAGCTCGACCAATCGAGCCCCGTCGGCGTGCGACTGGTCACCGACAGCGCGATCGCCGACGTCCAGGACCGTCAGGCCCAGACCGACAAGATCCTGTCCGCCACCCGCATCGTGAAGATCACGATGGCGCTGCTCGCCGCGCTGCTCATCTTCTCCTCGGTCCTGCTGGTCTCCAACACGATCCGCCTGTCCCTGTTCTCGCGCCGGCGCGAGGTCGAGGTGATGAAGCTGGTCGGCGCCACCGACTGGTTCATCCGCTGGCCGTTCGTGATCGAGGGCCTGTTCCTCGGCGCGCTCGGCGGCGTTTGCGCGATCGGCCTGCTCGCGCTCGCCAAGCTCACCCTGATCGACCCGCTCGCCGGGACCGTCAAGCTGATCTCCCAGCCCGCCATGATCGACTTCCGTCTACTCGTGGTCGTGCTGATGGGCTGTGCGATCGCGGTCTCCGCGATGGGCTCGGGCATCTCGCTGCGCCGCTTCCTGCGGGTTTGAGCGGCGTAACAGTCGGCCCCACCGCATAGGCTGGTCGGATATGCAGCCCTCCAAGCGACAGCCCCTGCTCGTGATCCTCGCGCTGCTGCTGCCGTTGCTGCTGATCCTTGGCGTCTGGCTCGGCGGCCACCCCAGCGACCTGCCCCGCTTCGCCCGCAAAACGTTCCTCGTCAACCACCAGACCCAGGTCGTCAACGAAGCGATCGAACGGGTCTCCCACGACTACTACCGACCGGTCTCCAAGAGCAGTCTCGCCAGCTCCTCCATCGCGGGCATGGTCAACAGCCTGCACGACCCCTACTCGACCTATCTCAGCCCCAAGGAATTCAAAGGCTTCGATCAGCCCGCCAGCTTCGCCGGGATCGGCGTCTCGGTTGATCCCAAGCCCGCAGGCCTCGAAGTTGTGCGCGTGTTCGACTCCTCGCCGGCCCAGCGCGCTGGGCTGAAGGTCGGCGATCTGATCGTCGCCGTCAATGGCAAGTCGCTGCACAAGCTGCATCCCAACGCCGCCACCGCGCTCATCAAGGGGCCGCCCGGCACAGACGTGAAGCTCACGATCAGCCAGCCCGGCCCGGGACACGCCACCAGCACCAGCACCGTCACCGTCACCCGCGCCACGATCTCAGAGCCCGTGGTCGCCTCGGAAATGCGCACGGTGCACGGCGTCAAGCTCGGCTGGGTGTACCTCGCCACCTTCAGCGAAGGCTCCCACGGCGAGCTCGACGACGCGATCCAAGGTCTGCTCAAACAGGGCGCCCGCGGACTGGTGCTCGACCTGCGCGCCAACGGCGGCGGCCTGGTCAGCGAGGCACGGCTCGTCGCCAGCATCTTCATCCCCTCCGGCACCATCGTCACCACCCGCGGACGCACCCAGCCCACGATCGTGCTCACCGCCGCCGGCGGCGCGATCCCCAGCTCGATCCCCGTCGTGGTGCTCGTGGACCATGACACCGCCTCGGCCTCGGAGATCGTCACGGCAGCGCTCCAGGATCACCACCGCGCGACCGTCGTCGGCACCCACACCTATGGCAAGGGCGTCTTCCAGGAGCTGGAGCCGCTGAACGACGGCGGGGCGATCAAGATCACGGTCGGCGAGTACTACACCCCCAACGGGCGCAACCTCGGAGGCAGCGGCGTCAAAGAGGGCGCCGGCGTCGCCCCCGAAA
>DATHPT010000036.1:0-3714 GCA_035483615.1 Solirubrobacteraceae bacterium
CGAATTGCGATCCCAAGTTCGCGTCCGCGCCGCCACGCTCCTCGAGCGGATCGGTGCACTCTGCGCCGACGGCCGCATCGTCAAAACCAACGGTGGTTATCGTCTCGCCAGCACCTGAACGCCCAGGCATCCAAGGGGGGCGGTTCCGGTTCCCGTTCCCAACGTTATGTGGCGCACCACATAACGTTGGGTATGTGGCGCAGAGCAATATGTGGCGCAGGCTGTGCGAAGATACCTGTGGAGCGCAGAACTCGACGCCTTACGCCACATATCCCAGCACGATTGATCGGATCCCGCCATCAACGGCGGAGGATCGATCATGCACGACGAACTATTCGAGAAGTCCGACATTGTCGCCCGCTATCGGGTTGGGCCGTATGTCGAGGCTCGCGAGGGCTTCCTGCGTCAGGCCGGTGCAGGAGGGTATTCCCGCTCGACGCTGAAGCGCATTGCCTGGGTGCTGCTCATCGTGGCCGAGGCAGTTCACAACCACGGTGGACGCATCAGCATCGACCAGCTGGAGAAGCTCAATCGGAGCGTTCGACTGGTCAACGGGCGGCGACCGTCGAGGGAGACGGCCAAGCTGTTCCGGCGCTACGGAGAGGGCTGGCTTCGGAGCATCGGCGCTTTGCTGCCCGAGGCCGACCCGCTTCCTCGGTTCGCTCGCGAGGTAAACGCGTTCGCGGCATACATGCGCGTCGAGCGAGGTCTCTCGCCGGTGACAATCGCGCAGCGCGGGGTGCGCCTGTGCCGGTTCTTCTCGTGTTTGCCGTCGCGAGTTCGATCGCTCTCGGACGTGACCATCAACCAGATCGACGCGTTCCTGGCTGGCGAAGCTGAGCGCGGTTGGCGCCGAACCTCGTTGCATAGTTTGGGTAGCAACCTGCGCAGCTTCTTTCGGTTCGCAGCGCAACAGGGCTGGTGCGCTGGCAGCCTCGCACTCGACATCGACTTGCCACGCCGCTACGAGCTTGGCGACGTACCCAGGGCGCCGAGCGTTGACGAGATAGACCAGCTTCTCGCGATCACCGCGATGGGCGACGACACCGTCACGATCCGCGATCATGCGATCCTGTTGCTGCTGATCCATTATGGTCTGCGACGTGGCGAGGTCGAGCGCCTGACGTTGGACGACGTCGATTGGGTGGCCGAGACGCTACAGGTGATGCGGCCCAAGTTGCGCCGGCCGCACTGCTATCCGCTGTCGGCACCGGTCGGCGAGGCCATCCTGCGATACCTGCGGGAGGCTCGGCCTCGCTGCGAGCACCGGACCGTGTTCATCACCGTCAATGCGCCGTTCCGGCCACTGTCGGGCTCCAGCATCAGTGCCATGGTGAGGAAGCGATTGAGGAAGCAGGGCGTGAAGCTCGAGTGGAGTGGCGCGCATTGTCTCCGGCACGCGTGCGCGGGGCAGCTTCTCGATGCCGGCTTCACCTTGAAGCAGATCGCCGATCATCTCGGCCATCGCAGCATGAGTAGCACCCGCATCTATACGAAGATCGATGTACACGGTCTGCGCCAAGTGGCAGAGCTGGACTTGGGAGGGCTGCTGTGAGCACGGCCTCCACCATCGCCGACTACATTCGGCACAAACGCAGCCTCGGCATCCGCTTCGACCACGGGGCAACGGTCCTGTCCACATTCAGCCGTTCCGTCGGCAAGATGCCATTGCGCGATATCCGCCCGGAGACGATCACGCGGTTTATCAATCGCGAAGGCATCAGCGCCGAGACCATGGCCAAACAGCACGGCGTTCTGGCGGGCTTCTTTCGATACGCAGTCACTCGTCGCCGGTTGAAGGCATCGCCCATGCCGAGCTTTGAAAGCAGGCGCTGTACACCCTCCTTCACCCCCTACATCTACTCTGAAGCCGAGCTGAAGCGCCTTCTGGCAGCGGTGCCGGCGGCGACCGGCCATACACGTTGCGGGATCCACGCAGACACACTGCGGACGTTCGTGCTGCTCCTGTACGGAGCCGGACTGCGTCGCGGAGAGGCCCGCCGGCTCAAAGTCGAGGACGTCGATCTCCGCCGTTCTCTGCTCCACATCAAGGAGACGAAGTTCTTTAAGACGCGCATCGTCCCGATCAGCGCGTGCTTGAGCGAAGTGTTGATGGCATTCGTCGCGAAGCATCACGGACGGCGTTCGAGAGACGGCGAGGATCTGCTGTTCAGCCAGAAGGACGGCACGCCTCTGAACGATGCAGTGGTGACAGAGGCTTTCCACCGTCTGCGTACGCTTGCCGGCATCAAGAGGGACGGTGGCGCGCGCAATCAGCCCCGTCTTCATGATCTCCGGCATTCTGCTGCGGTTCATCGCGTCACGTCTTGGTATCGCTCAGGTGCAGACGTGAACGATCTGCTGCCCAAGCTCGCCACCTACCTGGGGCACAAGAACCTCGCTGGAACGCAGCGCTACCTGACGATGACCGAGGAGTTGCTGGCCGAGGCGAGCCGCCGGTTCGAGGCATTCGCCCGGGGAGGCTGCCATGACTGATCGAGCCTCGCTGGGTCACTGGGTTCGCCGCTTCCTGATGGAGTACGCGGCATCAGAGCGGAACCTGTCGCCCAACACGCGCGAGAGCTATCGAGACATGCTGGTCCTGCTTCTACCCTTTGCGGCGAGCACCAAGAGCACGTCCATCGACAAGCTGGCGGTGACCGATCTGTCGGCCGATACGGTGCGCGCCTTCCTCGCTCATTTGGAGAACGAGCGACGATGCTCGACAGCCACGAGGAACCAGCGCCTTGCCTCAATCCATGCTCTGGCACGCCTCATTGGCACGCACAGCCCACAGCACGTCGAGTGGTGCGCGCAGATCAGGATGGTGCCGATCAAGAAGGGCGTCGCCAACAGCATCACCTATCTGGAGAAGCCGGAGATCGACGCGCTGCTGGCCGCTCCCGATCAGTCGGTGAGCCAGGGCGCGCGCGATCATGCGTTGCTGCTGTTCCTTTACAACTCCGGTGCGCGCGCAAGCGAGGCAGCGTCGCTCAGGATCGGCGACATCGACTGGCATGCAAGATCGGTTCGCATCGTCGGAAAGGGCAGCAAGGAGCGGCGTTGTCCGCTCTGGACGAATACCATCGAGGAGCTTCGCCGCCTCGCTGGCCAACGGCCCAATGACGCGCCCGTGTTCCTGAATCGCCGTGGTGAGCCCATCACGCGCTACGGCATCCACACCATGGTGGAGCGCTACGTCGTGAAGCTGCGGGCCACTGCGCCGCAACTGCGCGCCAAGCGGATCAGCCCGCACGTCATCCGCCATTCGACCGCCACCCATCTGCTCCAGGCGGGCGTCGACATCAACACGATCCGAGCCTGGCTCGGCCACATGTCGCTCGACACCACCAACATCTACGCGGAGACCGATCTCGCGACCAAGAAGCGGGCATTGGCGACGTTGGATCGCGGGCGAACGCGGAAGGTGTCCGGGGGCTGGTCCCGGAAGCCGGATGTGATGGAGTTCCTGCGATCGCTGTAGCCTCGCAGATATGTGGCGCAGGATGCGTCGATTCCAAAAAGAACATGGCCGGGATCGGCTTTGCGCCACATATTGCTCTGCGCCACATACCCAACGTCTCTACAGCGCGCGGGAATGGGAACGAGAATGCGGGGCTCATTCTGCGCCACAGCGTCTCTACACGTCCTTGCTTCCCTTCTGGACCGAACTTCCTTGGTTCGGCCCCAGCGGAGCTTCCTTCATCCCGGCCA
>DATHPT010000037.1:0-3046 GCA_035483615.1 Solirubrobacteraceae bacterium
CGCCTCGCCACGGGCGCCGAGGCCCCTGAGCCAAGAGCCGTCGAGTCGAAGCCCGAGAAGACCGATGCCAAGCAGAGTCCTGCCAGGCAGGCCAAACCCGCCGGCCCGTCCAAGAATCGGATGCGCGATCAAGATCGAGCCGAGCTGGCCGTCGAACAGGCAGAGGCGGCCTTGCAGGCGCTTGAAGACGAGCTTGCAGACCCTGCCGCCTGGGCCACCAAGTACGAGGCGGCCAAGTCGGAGGCCCGCCATACAGCGGCCAAGCGTGCGGTCGAGGCTGCGTATGAGCGCCTCGGTGCCCTGGTCGACTGATTAAAAAACAGGCGCCGGGGCTCTCTGACCTGAATGACGAGTACCCCGGCGCCTGCCAACCAACCCTCGTTTCGGTCGGGTTAGGACCGAATGGGCTTACGAAGTATAGCGCAAAAACGCCAAAATGAGGGGAACGTTCGATGACGTGTTGCACATCAATCCGGAGATTGCGCACTTTCTGCACGCAAGTCCCTTTTCTGCCGGCCCACGCTGGGGTGGAGCGACCCTTCGAGAGCTTGCCGATCGGACTCTCGCGAGCCCGCTCTAGACTGTTTGACTCATGAATCGAGCGCTTTCCAGGTGTTTTCCGCCGATCTTTTCAACGCCCCGTTCGGGGGCCCTTCTACGGACCCTGTCATGGACCGTCTGAGGGTTCTCCGCAACGTGGCGATCGTCGCCCTGATCGCGGCGGCCGTGGAGTTCCTGCCCGGAGGCGGTCGGGTGGCCGAAGCGTTCGCCGCAGCCCTCTGGGTAGTGTTCGCGGGCGGCCTCGCGTTCTTCGCCTACCGGTTCTACCGCGAACGTGCCGTCGACCTCCATGGTCTCGGCGACCGCCACAGGGCGCTGCTCTACGGGGCGCTCGCCGTGGGCTTCTTCGCCGCAGCCGCCCAACCACGCATGTGGCGCACCGGCTTCGGCGAGTTCATCTGGTTCGTGCTGATCGGCATGGTCGCCTACACGCTGCTCGCCGTCTATCGCTACTCCCGCACCTATTGAGCCTCGCCGAGCAACGCCGCGCCCTGCCCGACAAGCCCGGGGTCTATCTGTTCCGCGACGCCCACGGCCGCGTCATCTATGTCGGCAAGGCGAAGTCGATCCGCAAGCGTGTCGCCTCGCACTTCTCCAAGGCCCAGGGGGGTGGGCGGGGAACGTCTTCTTCCGGGCACGCCGAGATGGTGGCGGCTGTCGAGGCGATCGACTGCCTGGTGGTCGCCAGCGAGGCCGAGGCGCTGCTCGCAGAGCAGAGCTTCATCAAGCAGTACCGCCCACGTTTCAACATCCGCCTGCGTGACGACAAGTCCTACCCGTTCATCGCCGTGTCGCTCGACGAGGACTATCCGCGGGTCTACTTCACCCGTGAGCGCCACCGCTCGGGTCGCGCCTATTTCGGCCCCTACTCGAGCGCCAAGCGGGTGCGCTCGACGCTCGAGGTGCTGGCCAAGGTGTTCATGTACCGCTCCTGCACCGGCTCAGAACCGGGACGGCGCAGCGGCAGCCCCTGCCTGGACTACTACATCAAGCGCTGCGAGGCCCCCTGCGTGGGCTATGTCTCGAAGGAGGACTACCGCCGCAGCATCGACGGTGTGATCGATTTCCTCTCCGGGCGCTTCAAGACGATCGAGAGCGACCTGGAGGCGCGTATGCGCGCCGCTGCGGCCGCCCAGGAGTACGAGCAGGCCACGCTCGAGCGCAATCGCCTGCGCGCAGTGCGCTCGCTGATGGAGCGCCAGCGGGTGGCCAGGGAGTCGATCGGCACGCTCGACGCGATCGCGGTGGCGGTCGACGGACGTGACGCCAACGCCCAGGTGTTCCAGGTGCGCGACGGGGTGCTCTCGGATCGTCACTCCTTCTACCTCTCCAACGAGACCGAGCGCGACATCGCGGAGGTCGCCGAGGAGTTCATGCTCCAGTATTACGGTGGCCCCACCTCGATCCCCGCGCTGCTGGTGGTCCAGCCGGAGCTCGCGGGCCGGGAGGCGCTGGCCCAGGCGCTCGGCAAGCGCCGTGGGGGCCCGGTGCGTCTGCACGCCTCCGAGCGCGGCGACAAGCACCGCATCCTCGAGCTGGCCCATCGCAACGCCCTGCTCGCGCTCGACCAGGAGCGCCTGCGCGACGAGCGCCGCCACCAGCATCGGGCCCAGGCGCTCGAAGGGCTGCAGCTCGCGCTCGGGCTCGACACGGTGCCGGTGCGGATCGAGTGCTTTGACATCTCAAACCTCGGCGGCACCCATACCGTCGCCTCGATGGTCGTGTTCGAGGCGGGAGCGCCCAAGAAATCCGACTACCGCCGCTTCAAGATCCGCACGATTGAAGATCCCGCCCGCCCCGACGACTACGCCTCGATGGCCGAGGTGCTTTCCAGGCGCTTCACCCAGTGGGAGCAGCAGGCCGACTTCTCCCCGCACGATCCCTCCCACGACGCCAGCTTCGCGGCGCTGCCGAACATCGTGGTGATCGACGGCGGCAAGGGCCAGCTCGCCGCCGGGCTAGCTCCCTTGCAGGGCTTTCGCGATCGCGGTGTGGCGGTGATCGCGCTCGCCAAGCGCATCGAGGAGATCTTCCTGCCTGGTCGCCCCGACCCGCTGGTGCTCGATCACTCCACGCCGGAGCTGCAGCTGCTGCAGCGGATCCGCGACGAGGCCCATCGCTTCGCCATCACCCACCACCGCACACGACGCGACAGCGCCATGACCGGCTCGCTGCTCGACGGCCTGCCGGGAATCGGCCCGGCCCGCAAGCGAGCCCTGCTCAACCACTTCGGCTCGCCCGACGCGATTCTCGGCGCCTCCAAGGAGGAGCTGCAGGCGGCGCCGGGATTGCCGGCCAAGGTGGCTCGCGACATCCACGCGCTTCTGCACCGCGCCGGCTGAGCAAAGGCTTCGAGGGATCCCAGCGTCGGCGGCGCCGGCTGAGCGATGGCTCCGAGCGGCCTCGGCGCTGGCGGCGTCGGCTGAGCAAAGGCTTCGAGGACCCCGGCGTCGGCGGCGTCGGCCGATCGGGGGCTCCGACCGAC
>DATHPT010000038.1:0-2878 GCA_035483615.1 Solirubrobacteraceae bacterium
GCCGGTAGATCACGAAGGGTCGATCATGGCAGCAAGCGTCGATAGCGGGAGCGGCGGTGATCGCGGGCGAGCCGCCGCTCATGACGAGCCTGCAGGCGGGCCTCGACGACGTTGAGGTCGGAGCCCGGTCCCAGCAGACGCCAGCTGTCGCGCAGCAGGGGCAGCAGGGTGAAGATGACCACCCAGATCGGCCAGAAAGCGCCGCTGGCGCCGCTGGCAAACCAGATGGCTACACACAGGAGCGACGCGGTCGCGGAGCCGCCCGCCTCCTGGACGAGGCGACGGCGCAGATGGGACTTGCGCTCCACCAGGGCGAGACGGGCTGCGACCGTGCTGACCGGCAGGTCGGTGCGCAGCGCGTCGAGATCAGCGCGGGTCCTGGCTGCGTAGACGGCGCCCAGGCGCTCGTCAAGCTCCTCGGCGGTGAGCCTGCCGGCAACCGTGTGCTCGTGCAGCTCCTCGACGAGCCGTTCGCGGTCGGCGTCAGATACACGTATCTGCCCAGGATCTGTCACATCAAGAATGTAGTTCAGATAGCCGAGCCGGGCGTGGCTGCCGCGGCTCGGGCCTGAGACGAGTGTGGACGGGGTGGGAGTAGGCTCACTTGCATGTGTGCAGAGGAGAACTTCGACCTCTCCGCCGCCGGGCTTCGCGCGGACGGTTCCGATCTGCGGATCTCGGTGGAGGTGCTGGCGAGCAAGCTCGAGTCTTCGTTGCCTGCGCAGACGCGGGTCGAGCGTCGCGGTAGCGGCCTGCTGGGGCGCGGGGAGAAGCGCGTGCGGCGCGTGCAGGTGGCGATCGGTGACAACAGCTATGAGCTGACGGTGGCGGCCGACCGGGTGGATGGCTCTCGCGAGCGCAAGGTTGGCGGTATCGCGATCAAGCGGGAATCGCTCGATCCGGGCGAGTGGGTGAGCGCGCTGGCGGCGGACCTGCGCGAGGAGGCGCAGCGCAGCGCCGAGGCCCGGGCGGCGCTTGAGAGGCTGATGGGATGAGCCCCGGGGAGCCGCCGGAGGACGCCGAGAATCAATCAAACGGGACAGGCGGCCGCGGGGCGAGCGTCGAGGAGCTGCAAGCGCGGGAGCTGGAGTCCCTGGCGCAGGTGGAACGGGGCGGGATCACGCTTGGGGCGGAACGACGGCTGAGGGAGCTGGGAGAGCGTGGCGGAGCGTTCACCTCGGACCTGTCGGTGGCCGACTTCGCCCTTTGTCACAGACTGGGACTGCGACCGCTGTCTCAGGTGATGGGCAGCTCGATTTATCAGGTGGGCTACCAGTACAGCCCGTGGCCGGCGGGCGTGGGCGGCAGCTTCATGTTCGAGATCGAAGCGCTCTCGGAAGCGTGGAACGAGGTGCGCGGGCGAGCACTCGGTCGTCTGGCGCAGGAGGCGGAGCACGTGGGAGCGGATGCGGTGATCGGGGTGGAGTTGCGCACCGGCGAGCACGATTGGGCTGAAAACTCGGTGGAGTACGTGGTGATCGGCACCGCAGTGCGTCACACCGCAAGCCCAGGGTCCGCATCTCCGATGCGCCCGTCTGAGCGCGTGCAGCGCGGCGAGTCGGTCCCGGCGAACGCCGGGTCCGCGCCTCGATCGCGGCCGGCTGGGCGCCGGGAACATGGCGAGCCGGTTCTGACAGAGCTTTCGGTGGCCGACTACACGAAGCTGTTGGGCGCCGGGATCGAACCGCTTGGAGTTGTGGCGTGGAGCTCGGCGTTCTTCGTGGCGGCGTCGTATTCCACGCAGATGCTCGGTGGCCTCGGGTTCACCCAGAACCAGGAGCTCGGGGAATTCACACAGGGTGTGTACAGCGCAAGAGAGACGGTTGTGCAAAGACTGACCGAGCAGGCGGCCAGGCTCGATGCGAGTGGCGTGATCGGCGTGCGCATCGCTCATGACATCGCGCGTATGTCAGTTGGAGCGGGGACCTACTCGCGCGGCGGGCTGATGGTGACCTTTCACGCGATCGGCACGGCGATCCGCGACACCTCCGCGACCGTGCCGCCGGCTCCAGAGCCGATCATCGACCTGACGAGCTGAGAAGGAGTCCTGAGCATGAGATATGGAAGGAGCGCGAAGATGACGCCGCCACGCTACAGACGAGGAGCAGGGATATGAGCCAGGGCGAGAGCGACACCAGCTATGACCCCACATCGCTCGAGGGCGTCCCCGAGGCGGGCAGGGCACGCCTGCAGCAGAACCGCGCCGGTCTGTTCACCTCGGACTTGTCGGTGAACGAGTTCCTGCTGGTCAAGCAGGCAGGCTTTGAGCCGTTGGGGCTGGTGGTGGGCAGCTCGATCTACCACATCGGCATCCAGGTGGCGGGCTGGAAGAAGAGCCAGGAGATGACCGTGCTCTCGGAGGCGATGTACGGGGCGCGCCAGCTTGCGATGACCCGTATGGAGGAGGAGGCCGACCAGCTCGGCGCTGATGGAGTGGTGGGCGTGCGCTTGGACATCGGTCGCTACGAGTGGGGCCAGGACATGGCGGAGTTCATCGCGATCGGCACGGCCGTGAAGCACAGGGATGGAGTGCTGCACAGGGCCCCCAACGGCCGCCCCTTCACGAGCGACCTCTCCGGGCAGGACTTCTGGACGCTGCTGCGCACGGGCCATCGCCCGGTGGGCATGGTGATGGGCAGCTGTGTTTATCACGTGGCTCACAGGGGCATGCTGAAGTCGCTGGCCCAGACCGGGCGCAACGTGGAGCTCTCGAACTTCACCCAGGCGCTGTACGACGCGCGCGAGCTTGCGATGGAGCGCATGCAGAGCGAGGCCCAGGAGCTGAGCGCCGAGGGCATCGTGGGCGTGGACCTGCAGGAGAAGAGCCACGGCTGGGGCAGCCACACGATCGAGTTCTTCTCGATCGGCACGGCGATCG
>DATHPT010000039.1:0-2228 GCA_035483615.1 Solirubrobacteraceae bacterium
TCACAGACGGCAGCAAAGTGGTGTTTGTCTTTGCTGGTAACGACAAGCTTGCGCATGAGTTGGACTGCCAACTTGACCGCCACCATGAAGCCATCGCGACCGCCGATATACGAGTGATCGGCTACGACGGTACGACAAACGACGATGGTACATCTTTGCTGGACGGGCTACTGCGAACAGTGGCTACGGTGGATGCGGTCCCCTATGAACAGGGCAAGGCAGCTGCTGAGTTCATCGCATGCTCGTATGAAGGACACGCACTGCATCTACGAAAACGGATAGTTCACCCGAAGCTTGTCGGCGTATCACGTAATAAGAATAACGCCGTCATATAGAGCCCAGCGACTGCAAATGTAGCCACGCCTCGTAGTGCGCGACGATCTAACAGCCCGGGCTGAGCGAGGCTCAGAATGACGTCGAAAATCGCGTTTCGAGTCCGCAGCACCAGGTCAAGCAAGATCGGATGAGGAAGGTGGGGCCGGGCCGCTCGTAGGATCGAGTGGCCCGGCCCTATCCCTGAGCAGGACCGGTGCTCAGTAAGCGCCCCGTGAGCGAAGGCGACGCCGTACCGAGTGCAGAGGTCGAACAGAGCACCGTCGTCGATCGGCGCTAGCGACAGACCAAGCCCGAGCACCGGGACGGCGCTCGGATGGGAGGACGTAGACGGTTCGATGTCTCACACTCCTCCCCGCTCGCTCTGCAGCCAGGTCGGGCTGGTTTGTCTTTGCGGCTCATAGGCTCACCAGCTCTAGCGCGTCGAGGTAGCGCATCGGCGGCGAGGCGAGGAACGCTTCGCCGTCACTGACGATCAGCCACTGCTCGCCCAGGCGGTCGAGTGCCGCATCGAGGACGCGCTCGCCGAGGCCAGTCGCGGACCTAAGCTCCTCGCGCATCCATGACTCGTCGTGATCGTTGCGAAGCAGCTGAAGGACGATCGCGCGCTGCGCTTGTCGTTGCTCGGGAGAAACGGCTGGCTGTTGTCCCATCGATCCAGCTCCCTTCGGTTTAGGAAGGTAGCCGCCGCTGGAGCCAGCGATAGATCAACCGTCGCGGTGAAGCTACGGTGTTCCCGGTGGTGCCGAAGGCAGCTCCTTCGGTGTCACAAGGCCGGGTCGAGTGTTTGCGCGCTCGGCTCGGCCGCAATATTCGGTTGGCGGCGTACCAGAGCAGAGCCGACTGGCGATCTCAAGAGGAGGACGCGCGCCGTGCCGCACTCGAGCTAGGGCACTAGCCGCAGGAGACTCGCCCAGGCAACCACGGCGGGGGCGTCCACCCGCTTGGGCGCAGTCAGAGACACGTGCGCTTCCGCCGGTCCCGGCGCGCCTCGCTTGTCGGACTTGGGAGCAGGGAGATTCGTGTCACTTTCAACCGCCAGCCAGGATTAATTCTCGATGGCATCAGTCGAATTCTCAGCGCCTCTGTCGCGGGCACCCAAAGGGACGCGGCACCTGCGAGCGCCCTGGCGTCGGGGAGCGTGGTTCCCCAGTGAGGTGGCCGCAGCGCTGCAGTCTCAGCAAGAGGAGTTGCTTGCGGCCATCTCGCGGCGAGGCGACGCGCGTGGACTGACCGCCTCAGCGCTTGAGGAAACCGTCAACGACGCCATCTGCATCGTCGTGATGATGGGACGGCCGATCCTCTCTGAGCAGCATCTGATGGGTGCGTTCTGGGCGACGGCGCGAATCCTGCTGCGCCATCATCACGAAGGACGTCACAGCCTGCGCGTCGGCAGCCGCGCACGAGTAGGACTGCAGACCCTTGAAGATCAGATCGAGGTCGACGACCTCAGCCCCGACGATGTCCTCGCACTGAAGGACCGCCTGGCCCGAGCGGCTGACTTCGCCGCGCAGCTCGATGATCTCGAGCGGGAGGTAGTCGCCGTGATGGCGATCCGCGGTGCCGGAGTGAAGATGGCCGCGCGTCTGCTCGGCCTTCCCGTAGCTCAGGTCAAGGCCGCCCATCGCTCAGCACAGCTAAAGCTCGATCGGGTCGCCGCAATCGCGGCGGCCGGGCGCATGTGCGATTACCGCGAGCGCGTGATCCTCGCCTACTCCCAGGAGAGCGCAAACGAGCAAGAGGCACACCGCGCACAAGTGCACCTCGCCGCGTGCGCGCCGTGTCGGACCGCCTACGTTCAGCTCGTGCGCGAGATGCGCGGCAGCACATTCCAGCGCGGCACGGCGGCGGCGCTTCTGCCCGTGCCGATGTTCGCGCTCGATCACCAACTTGGC
>DATHPT010000040.1:0-9943 GCA_035483615.1 Solirubrobacteraceae bacterium
AGATACCCTGCGAGCCAGCAGAAGACCCAACTAGTCCTGCCCATGCAGCAGCCCCGACCAGGCATGTTGCGACGCAGGCAGCCACCGACCGCAAAGACCCGCTCATCCCCCTACCCTCCCTTTCGACATGTTCGCGCGTAACCTGGGCAGACGGTCATAAGTTACGCAACCATTGTTTCCTATTTACGGATTAGTTCTGATAACCAGTCAGATCGTTGTACGTTGTACCTTTGATTTCCCGACATATCGCTATCGCACCGCCTCATCGTCACGTCGATAGCCAAGACGTGCAGAAATCTGATCCGCCGTCGTGAGAAGATGAGGCAAGAGCTGATCAACCAGCTCATCGAGAGAAACCATGTCGGTGTGAGCCGCCATGTTGATGGCCGCGACGACTTCTCGGCTCTCATTTCGGATCGGCGCAGCAGTCGATATCAGGCCAGCCGCGAGCTCTTCATCGTTGACAGCGACGCCTTCCTCCTGTGCATGTGCGAGCTCGGCTAACAGTGCCTTCTTGGTTGTAATCGTGTTGGGTCCTCGCTTGGCGAGCTCCGTCGTGGCGATGACCTCACATTGCTCAGGCTCGGGTAGGTAGGCCAAGAGCACCTTCCCCATGGAGGTGCAGTACGCCGGCAGTCGTGATCCCACGCGCAGGTTCATGTCGATCTTGTTCTGTCCACGACGGAAGCTACGCGCCCGGTCTACATAGAGGATCTCTGGTCCATCGAGGACTGCCAGATTGACCGTGAAGCTGCTGCGCTGGCGCAGCTCCTCGAGATAGGGACGTGAGTGCTCGCGCAGGCCAGTCGAGTTCAGTGCAGACATTCCTAGATCGGTGACCCGTAGGCCCAACCTGTACTTGCGATTCGCGACCTGCTCCATAAAGCCCAGGGCGACGAGTGTGATCACATAACGGTGGGTCGTCGAGCGGCTCATTCCGAGCTCATCAGCGATTTCGGCAATCCCTTGCACAGAACGCTGGGGTGAATAGACGCCGAGGATGGCCAGGCCACGCTCCAAGGACTGGGAGTAGCGCGGCTCTCGCAAGCTCGGAATGCTCCACAACTCCTCGTCTGGCCCGCTAGCGGGGACTCGCGGATTCATTTGTGCACACTCACCAGCGCACTATCGATCATTTCGGTGGGCACCCGAGCACGAAGGTCCAACGGATGTCGGCGTGATCAAGATGCACGCTGCGCAGCGATTACATAATCGGTCACCCGTGCACGAATGCTCTAGCTCCCTGCCTGTCTTTCGATCCGCCATCGCAGGACATAATGACTAGGCGCGAGTCGAATGTGTGAAATTGGCTTCCTAAATGAACTACTAAAGATGGAGACAATGTGATAAGCATGTTTATTTAGGCATTTATCTAGGAAATAAACGGCTGCGAACGGTGTGATGGCGCACCGTGTCACGCTCTTTGAGGATGATCTGTGACCCCTTTTCGGGCGTGACGATCACGCTCCGCCATCGCGCTGTCTCGATCCTGTTCCCGACTGGTTCTACCTGCAGGGCGTGGAGCACCGTGCGAAGGACAATGCTCATCTCAAGCATTGCGAGATGGTTGCCGGGACAGTGCTTGCGGCCGCCGCCCCACGGCAGCCAGAGGTCCGGATGTGGTGTTGTCTGCAGAAAGCGCTCTGGCCGGAACTGCCCTGGCTGAGGGTAGAGGTTGGGGTCGTGGTGCATCAGGTGGATACACCCGACCAGTTGCACAGGCGGGATGTAGGTGGTGCCTGCAATCTCGTATGGCTTACGTACCACTCGCGGGATCGCGAACAGAAACACCGGACGGTGCCGCAGCACCTCCTGAATCGTCGCCGTCAAATACCGTTCGTCGCCGTTGTCGAGGTCATCAACGAGACGATCCGCCACCTTCCGATTATGGGCGAGCAACTGGAACGCCCATGCTAGCTCGGAGGCGGTTGTCTCGTGCCCCGCGAGGATCAGAGACATCACAGCGTCGTGAACCTTCGTCGCGTCTGTTTGGTCGCGGTCGCGCTCACTGGTACCTAGCAACGCCGAGAGCACGCTCTGATCTGCCTGCGTATGAGCCCCATCTTCGATCAGGCTGAAGATGATCTTGTCGATCTCGGAGCGGTCTACGAGGAACCTTCTCCACGCTCGTCGCCATCCTGGGAGATGGCGGAGCGGTGGCTCTTGCAGCACGAGGCTCGCTGTCACTGAGAACATCGCGAACAGGCGGGCATGCAGGTCCTCTATTCGAGAGTGCTCGCCGAAGATCGTTCGAAGGATGATCTTCAAGGTCAAGGCGCGTAGGTAAGGATGGATCGCGACTGGCGTTCCCCGTGGCCATGAAGCGAGATCACGCACAACGAGTTCCCGCACCATGCTGGCATGACCCTCGACCGCGTTTTGATGGAACGACGGCATGATCGCCCGCCGCCCGCGCAGGTGCTCGTCTTCGTCGGCGAGCATGAACGATCCCTCGCCTACTAGCGGCGCGATCACTGTTCCGCCTTCGCCCGGATGAAGGACATCCGCGGGTGCCCTGACGATTAACTTGATGTCGTCGGGTTCTGACATAAACACCAGAGACGGCATTCCAACCGGGTTGATGATGAACGTGTGTCCATACCGGCGTCGACACCACGCCAGATACGCGTGCGGTTCATGCCAGAACGCAAACGTCTGCACGGCCCGGGGCAGACGCGGCGCCGGCGGCAAGGGACGCCTCGCGTGCTTATCGCGGACGGTCCTCATCGCTCTGACACCTTCCACCGCGTCGTTCGCTGCCGCTGGATGACACGCCACGCCCGCAGAACCGGCACAAGTAGCCAGATGACCCAACCCCCGGCTCGCGTCAAGTTTGCTGTGAGCGGCCGAGTCTGCGTAGTCCGGACGCTTCCCTTGGATAGGTATCTCGCGATCATGGCGCTGGCGATCACCGCATGGCGAGCCCCGTTGGGCAAGGACGCGGCCTCACGTAGCGAACGCCGAGTGACTTCGGTCAACCGCTCGATGGCCGTCTCGATGTTGGGGTAGTGCGCGATGTAGCTGTGCGCCGCGTTGCGTGCGTCTGCCTCGAGGTCGCCGTAGCTGTCGAGCATCGTGCCCGCCAACGACACCCACGGCATGTACGCCGTATAGACAGTCTCAGCATCGCCTGGATGGAGACATGGATCAGCCGCGATTGCGAGTAGGGCAAGGATCGTCAACCATGCGCTTGCGCCAGCCGTCCACTCAAACCAGACGAGCTGACCGTTGTCGAAGTGGGTGTCCGCCCACGCGCTCAGGGCGGGGTCCCGGCGAGATGCGTCGAGCTCGTGGTTGAGGGCGAGCACCTGCGCCGTTAGACGTGCGGCACGCACAACGTACGGCCGGATCGCCTCGTATGAGGGTAGGCGTGTGCATGCGTCGCGGCAGGCATCGATCAACGCGCAGATGTACCCCCCGTCGTCTTGCCACGGGTGATAGCGATAGTGATCGGCGATGGCGAGCTGTGGGTCGAGCGCCTCTACAAGCGCACAATGCAACCGCATCCCATTCTCAACCCCCGCGTGTGCGCCACGCTCACTCGTGCAATCGAGATAGTCAGCCAGAACCTCGAAGGCAACCAGCAGCCGCAATAGTTCGCGAGAGCGTGCTCTCGGTATCGTCCAGAACAGGGCGGCGCCGTCGATGTTCAGGCGCTTGGATCCGAGGGCTTCAAGCGCGTCGCGGCGAAGCGCCGCGTCTGGAATAGATGATGCAAGCGCCCGCCAGCGCTTGACCTCTCGGGATACGCCGATCAGACCCCACGCCAGGTCGCGGCTGGCTGCGCGAGCGAGCGCGCGGAGCGTCCTCACGGAGACGACGGCTATGCGCGCTTGGTGACTAAGCCGGCTTGACCATCGTCGCACGGGCCCGGGCGGCGAGATATCCCGGCACGGCCACGATGGCGAGCGCGGCGGTGCTGACGATCGCAACGCTCGTGAGTGCGATAAGAGGCCCAACGCCCACCACCAAGGGAAAGCCCGTGACCGTGGTCAGAGCGTGCGAGAGCAGTAGCTGCCCGTAGAGCCCGAAGACAGCGCCGATCGAGCAGCCGGCGATCAGCAGGACCGCGCTCTCGAAGAACAGCGCACGCCACATCAGCCCGCGGGTGAAACCCTGACGCTTGATGTAGGCGATCCGGTCACGGCGCTGCCAGATCATTGAGGCCATAACCCCGGCCATCGCGAGGATCGCAGCCACCAGGACCAGTGTCGCTATCTGGGTGAGCCGAGCTAGCCCCTGGCGAGTGATGCTCTTCCACTGCTGTTCACGTTCGCCGGATGTCTGCACCGCAAGACCCGAGTTGGGTCCGAGTGCATGGATCACCTGTGTTCGAACTCCTGCTGCGGAGACCCCGGGCGCGAGGTCGATGTTGAGCGCGCTCGAGGCCTGTGAGCCCCACGCGCGAGCGTAGTCTTCGGCGTTGATGACGATGGCCCCCGGTGGCCATCCGGCGTTTGTGCTCAAGCCTGCAACTCGTAGCGTCGTCGGTCGGGGTGAGGGCAGCGTGAAGGAATCGCCGATATGAAGGTGTCGTTCGCGGGCGATGGCGTCTGAGAGCACCGCCCAGCCGTCGCCCCGCAGGCGGGCGTTGACCTCGGCGACATCTCCGGAGATGAGCTGGCCAGGCGGGACGGGTTGAGACGAGGCCCGAGACGGCGCGATTACCCATGTGCGACGCTCGCCGACATTTAGGAAGCTCCCACGGTAGACACGCACGCCTCGCACTCCCGGCAACCGGTTCAGCTTCGAGACAGCCGACCCCGGGAATGCGGTCGTTCCCAGCGTGTTGTTGATACCCGATGGCGACACCCACAAGGCAGCCGTCTTGTTCCATTCATAAGCGGTGCGGTCCAGACCTTTCTGCAGGTTGTGCTGTGCTCCCGTGATTGCAACGCTGCCAAACACGGCCAGTGCGCCGGTGGCCGCGATCGCTAGCGAGCGCACCCTCGTCAGCGGATCTTCAAGCTCAGCGACCGCAAGAACGGTCGAAGCCCCATGGAACAGGCGTTGAACCCGGTCAAAGCCGGCGACAATCCAGTTGAACAGGAACGGCAGTGTCGCAAGCAGTGCAACTATCAACGTAAAGCTACCGAGGGCGGCCCACTGCGGCCGAAACACGAGAATAAGCGTTGTCACGGTCATGCAGAGAGCACCGACGACGATACGGAAGCCGTTCCAGCCACGGGGGGTGCGTTCGATCGCGTCCCGCGAACGTAGGGGACGCGCGAGGATGTCGCGCACTGGTGCGAGCACCCCCACGAACGCGGCGAGTATTCCCGCACCGGCCGCCTCGACTACGGTCAGCCAGGTCACTTCGCGTTGCGAACCAACCGGGAACGCGAACGACAGGTAGCCGGATTGTGAGTGGAAGACTTTGACCGACAGCCACTCTCCAAATAGCAGGCCGAGGACGCACGCCAGCACACCCAGCACGAGCGCGTCAAACGCGAGCGCTTGGACTGTCATCAGGCGCGTCGCCCCACGACGTCGGATGTCCTCGATCAGACGACGACGCTCGGGGACCGTGAGCAACATCGCGTTGAACGCGAACATAAAGCCAACGACCGCGCTGATAACGGAGAACAAGCCCTCGCTCTGCTGCGCGGGGCCGGACGCGACCCGGAATAGGGTCGCATCGAAGTCTGCGGGCTCAAGGTTCAGATCGTTGGCTGCCGCGAGCTTACGCAAGCCTTCCTGAACCGTCGCGGTTCGTCCTGGTTGGGCTTGAACGAAGACGCGCGTGACGCGTCCCTGCAACCTTGTGAGTTGCTGTGCGTAGGAGATGGGCGCGAGTGCGACCTGACTGTGCACGAGCGCGCCTACGTCGCCTTCCTGCAACGTCGCACCGACCAAGCTTTCGACCACATTGGCACCGAGCTGCAGGTTGACCGGCTGCAAAGGACCGACGCCAATCGACGCGGCGACCGGCGCGGGCAGAGCGATCGCGTGCTGGTGCTCCAGCTGACTCGCTTTGAAGCGCTTCAACAGCGGGCCGCCGGCATGCACAAACCGCGGGTCCGCCCCGATCAAGTCCACCGAGGCTTGCCCACTCGGACCAGTTATGGTCGCCTGCTGCTCGAGCAACGGCAAGGCCGCTAATACCCCAGGAAGTCGCTGAACGCGATCAACGATCTGCACAGGGAAGCCTTCGCTACCGCGAGCGTCCAGCTGGTATTGGGTACCCGCGAATATCTGCTGGGTGATCTGGCGCACCGAACCGTCAAGGCTCGTGCTTGCAACCTGCGACGCGAACAGAAGCGCCACGCCTACCGCTATCCCTACGACAGCGAGCAACTCTTGGACGACGACGACTCGTTCGCGCAGTCGCGCCCGGTACAGGAACAGGATCTCTCCGAGTGACAGCACGTTCAGGACTCCCCCAGCGCCTCGCCGACGTGCAGGTAGACGTCACCGGGGTCGTACTCGTGCAAGCGGCCATCTCGAAGCTCGTATGCTCGATCGGCATACGCGACGGCCTGCGGATCGTGGGTCGCGAGTAGGGTCGCCATGTCGCGCTCCTGACATAGTTCCCGCAGGAGGCCGAGGATTTCACGGCTACGGGCCGTGTCGAGGTTGCCGGTAGGCTCGTCTGCGAGCACCAGTTGCGGTTCGGTCGAGAGGGCTTGGGCGATCATCACGCGCTGGCGCTCCCCCATCGAGAGCTTGCCTGTCCGATGTCTCAGCCGGCCACCGAGCCCCAACTGACGAAGCAACGGCTCGACACGACGTGTGGCATGACGCGGGTCCGTTCGCAACAACTTCAACGCAGCGTTCTCGCGAGCCAACGCCCCCGGCCGCAGGTCACTCGGCTGGCCGATGATGCCAAGGACGTTGAGCAGGTAGTCAGCGTGCGCCTTTTCTGTGAGCTCAGCGATGTCGCAGCCATCGACCACGACTGACCCACTGTCGGCAGCCTGGAAGCCGGCGATCAGGTCAATCAAGGTCGACTTGCCAGAGCCGCTCGGGCCGTACAGCGCTACGAACTCGCCAGCCGCGATCAAGAGCGAGAGGCCGTCTATCGCACGTATGGGCTGGTCATCTCCGACCTGATAATGCTTGACGAGTTCGGATATTCGCAGCATCTCAGGACTCGGCATACCATACGCGGCTACCTTCGCCGCTCTTGTGCAGCGGGATCAGGTCGCCGTCGGTGAGATCGGCCATCAGCTTGAGCTTCCCTTCGTCGAGCTGCCACACGCGGTCTGACGGCAACACGGAGGTATGGTCGGATGCGGCCATCAGGACCCCGCAGCCAAGTTCGTCTATGACCGTGCGCAGGATCTCCATCGCCTCCTGCTTCTTGCCGAGCCCGAAGCCATCAAGCACGTCATCGATCAACAACAGCAAGGGCTTGCCGACAAGGGCTTGGGCGAGCTCGACGCGCACGCGCTGCCAGTTCGACAGCTCGCGCCAGCGCATGTCCGCACAATCCGCGACACCAAGCATCCGCAGCGCCTCGGTGGCCCGGCGGCCGCGCTCCTGCCACCGGAGCCGCAGCCCGGTTGCCAATGGCAACCCCACATAGTCGCGGACCCGCACGCGAACAGCGGGTCCTTTCCTGGCAGCCAACCCAATCTCCGACCGCAGCACCCGCGAGAGCTCCCGCTCCCTCAGCGCGGCCAACTCAAGCTTCCCGAGGCGAACTGTGCCCTTCTCCGGTGGCAACATGCCCGCCGCCACCCGCAGCAACGTCGTCTTGCCCTGATCGCGCGTCCCCACGACCGCGGCAAGCTCCCCGGCGCCAACGCTCAGCGACACGCCTTGAAGCACATGCAGCCAGTCACCCCCGCGAGAAAAACCCTTCCACACACCATCCAGCGCCAACACCCGGTCAGTCACCGTACGCCCCCGGCTTCGACGCCTTGATTTCTCGCTGTATCTCCTCGAGACGTTTGGCGATTTCTTTGTAGCTTTCCGACCGGTCCGACCACCGCTTGGGATCGATGTAGAGCAAGACCTCTCGTATCTCCCGCGCAAAATCACGAGGCTCACGCTTGCGTGTACCGAAGTTCCGCAGTCTTAAGGACGCGTGCTGATACTGGTCATCAGCTATCGCCTCTTCCCGGCGAGCCATCTTGATCAACCTGGGCAACTGCTCAGGTCGGCAAAGCGCGATCCGCCCGTCCATCGCGTCCCGCCACGCCGGTGTCGTGTTCGGCATTTCAAACATCCATGTTTCAAATTCCTCTATACCGAAATAGGTCGCTTCGTATCGATCCTCCGAGCGAGCCTCGCCAGGGGACTCGTAGGTCCGATGAACGCGTTTGCGCTTGGCTTCAGCCATCTGAGGCAGCGCGTTATGCGCCGTCGACGGCGAGAACCGCGACCTCGCGAAACGCCGGTCCAGGCATTGGGCGATGTGCGTGACAGTCTGGTTGGGCTGCTCGATCACGAGGCCCAAGACTGCCATGCTCCCAGATAGCCCAGCCGAGTTCACGCGCGCCATTTGCGCTCGCAAACGCTAGCCCAAACCACAGCGGTTACGAACGCTCATACCGAACGATTCCGAAAGATGGTCAGCAATAGACAAAGCGTCTAGGTCCCCGAGCAAACGGCCTTGGAAGATGCCTTCTTAGTCAGAAACACTTGTGGACAGCCTTAATGACTGGTGATGAGGGTCCCGACAAACAGGCTCGGGTCCCGAGGAGCACGACGGACTATCCAGCGGCCTCACCCGGACATTCCGCCCTACCCCGTCGTGGAACGATGTCAGGACCGGTGAAATCGGCCATCAGCTTGAGCTTACCGTCGTCGAGCTGCCACACACGATCAGACGTCAAGGCCGACATGTGGTCAGAGGCAGTCATCAGCACTCCGCAGCCGAGATCGTCAGCGAACCCTTTCAGGAGGCCCATCGCCTCCTGCTTCTGACTAAACGTCAGCCCATCGAGCACGTCATCGACCAACACCACGCGTGGCCGGCCGACAACGGCCTGCGCGAACTCGACGCGCACCCTCTGCCAGTCAGACAGCTCACCCCAACGTTGACACGTGCAGTCAGCAACCCCCAGCATGCCGAGCGCTTCAATCGCCTGCCGGCGTCGGTCACGCCGCCCAAACCACCGGCCCGTAGGCAGTGGCAAACCCACGTAGTCTCGGACCAGCATCCGCATCGACGGGCCGTCTCTTGTCGCGAGCCCGATCTCCGAGCACAGCAACCGAGACAGATCGCGCTCCTTCAATCTCGTCAGCTCAAGCTCGCCGAATCGAACTAACCCCTGCTCCGGCAACAAGGTCCCTGCAGCCACCCGCAGCAGTGTTGTCTTGCCTTGGTCACGCGTCCCAACGACGGTGACGATCTCCACCGCGTCGACCGTCAACGACACGCCCTCGAGCACCGACAGCCAATCGCGGCCACGATGGAAGCCCTTCCAAACCCCATCCAACACCAATACCTGATCGGCCACAGGAGAACCTTCTCACACGGAACGAATCCTTTCCATCGCCCTGGACGGGAACGCGCCCAACCTTGAACCACAGAAATTTGCAGGGGGAAAAACCTCGCCGCATGCCGACATGCGGTCATGCGCAGCACCAGCTTGACCCGATCGACTCCCCCGCTGTCCAGTCGCGCGGACGAGGGCCTGGCCTGCCTTTGGGACTACGTCAAGCAACACGGCACTTCGCAAGTTCCGCATCGCCATAAGACTGCTGACGGTTTCTGGCTCGGCGTGTGGGTTTGCGGGCACCGCAAGAATCGAGGCGAGGATCCCGCGCTTGACCAGCTGCTCGAGTCTTTGCCCGGCTGGACGTGGGCTCCTCACGAGCAGGGATTCGAAGATCGGTTGGCGCGCTACAAGGACGTAGCGGGCAATTTGAATCGACACCGCGCGTTGCGCATGTGGGTGTCAAAGCAGCGCCGACTGGTGCGCGAAGGCGAGATGTCAGCTGACCGACTGGAGCAGCTGCGAGTAGCGGGCGTCATTTGATGTGCATGTGC
>DATHPT010000041.1:0-5044 GCA_035483615.1 Solirubrobacteraceae bacterium
GCGTCCTCGAGCTCCGACGGGGAGAAGGCGAGCGGCTGACGGTAGTGACCGCCGATCAGGTACATCACGACGGCATCGCGTCCGTGCCGCTCGAGCACCTCGTGCAGCAAAGCGATATTGCCGGCGGACTTCGCCATCTTCTCGCCAGTGAGCTGGATCATGCCGTTGTGCATCCAGATCCCCGCAAGCTCCTGTCCGCGCGCGGCGCGCGTCTGAGAGGCCTCGTTCTCGTGATGGGGAAACACGAGATCGGAGCCGCCGCCGTGGACGTCGAAGCCGACGCCGAGCAGGCTCTCGGCCATCGCCGAGCACTCGATGTGCCAGCCGGGACGACCGGGCCCCCAGGGCGCCTCCCACCACGTGTCCTCTCCGTGCTTGCGCCCCTTCCACAGAGCAAAGTCGAGCGGGTCCTGCTTGCGGTCGGCCCCCTCCACCCCCTCGCCCTGATCCATATCGTCGATTCGACGGTGCGAGAGCGAGCCGTAGCCTGGGTCCGAGCGCACGCGAAAGAACACATCGCCACCGCTTTCGTATGCATGGCCTGAGTCGATCAGATCCCTGATGTAGGAGACGATCCCACCCATCGTCTCCGATGCAAGCGGCTCATGGTCGGGGCGACCTAGGCCCAGCGCATCCGTGTCGGCCGTGTAGAACGCCGTCATCTCAGACGCAAGCTCCCCGCTCGGGCGTCCCGCGGCTCGCGCTGCGTCATAGATCTTGTCGTTGACGTCGGTGACGTTCACCACCAATGTTGTGTCATAGCCCTCGTGCTCGAGCAGGCGCTTGAGCAGGCTGAACACCACGAACGGTCGGGCATTGCCGATGTGGATGCGACTGTAGACGGTGGGCCCGCACGCATAGATGCCTACCCGCCCCGGGTCGCGTGGCTCCAGGGCCAGCAGCTTCCCCGAGCGCGTGTCGTGCAGCTTGATTTCTCCCATCGACGGGCAACAGTAGCGCTCGCTCAGGCTTTGCGGTCGCCGAGCATGCTTGGCGACCCCGCTTTCCCACCGACCGGAAAAGCTACTGGCTCGGCTCGTCCAAACCCCGACCTGGCCCTACGCTCCAAACGTAAATCGATCGCCCAGCGCTGCCGTGAGGCAGGATCTGGTCGCGACCGGAGATCCTGCACAGAACCGCAGAGCACAGACCCCTTGGGCATGGCGCACCGCGCGGCGGAGACCCGTAGAGGCCTCGCTGCCCACATGAAGCGCCCAACCTCATTGCCACTGTCGCGATTCCCCCCAATCGCGACAGTGGCAATTTCGCCCCCCCGTCTGGATCTCGAGAGCGGCGCCCTGTCGCGAGCCTCGCCTCCTGGCAGCGCTTCTGCGCGCACCGACGCGGTTTCCCGTCTCCCTGTGTCCCCCCACCGGACATGACACCATGCTAGTTTTGCGCTGGCCGTCGCTGCACCGTATTCCATCCGTTGTAAATGGCGGCTTTTCTACGCCGTGCCAGTCCGATAAGTTCCTGTTGGCAGTCTGATTCGCCTCAAGCGACAAAGCCCGCTGGAGTCGGGAACGACATGAAAGAGACACTGGACAAAGATCGGCTGCGACGGTTGATCGAGGTCGGTGGCTCGCTCATGTCAGAGCTCGACCTCGACACCCTGCTCTCGCAACTGCTGGATGTTGCACACAAGTTGACGGGCGCGCGCTACGCGGCTCTCGGAATACTCGACGAAGAGCATCGAGAGATAGAGCGCTTCATCACCCACGGGATCGATTCCACAGTCCATAGGACGATCGGCGATCCCCCACGGGGGCGCGGAATTCTCGGACTGCTGATCGAGGATGCGGTTCCTCTGCGGCTCCACGACCTTAGTCAACACCCTCGCTCCTACGGCTTCCCGGCCGATCACCCGCCGATGCATAGCTTCCTCGGTGTGCCGATCGTGATCGGCGGCGAGGCGTGGGGCAATCTCTACCTCACCGACAAGAAGGGCGGCGACTTCACCTTGGCAGACGAGCAGGCCACGACGATCCTCGCCTGTTGGGCCGCCATCGCGATTGAGAACGCCGGGCTCTATGGTCACCTACAGGTTCGTCGCGATGAGCTTGCCCGTACGGTACGCAACTTCGAAGCGACAGCCACGATCACCCGTGCCGTCGGGGCCGAGACGCGCCTTGACCTTATCCTCGAACTGATCGTCAAGCGGGGCAGGGCCCTCATAGACGCCCGCGCCATGCTGATTCTGCTGCGCGAGGAGGAGGACCTTACGATCGCCGCCTGCGCTGGCGAGGTTGACGAGTCAACCATCGGGCGACGCATACCAGTCGACGGGTGCGCCGTTGCGGCTGTACTCGACTCGCTGCGTCCCGAGCGCATCCCCGATCTCGCCAGCCACCTGCACGTCGCCCCGGGTGAGCTCGGCTTGCGCATCACTTCCGGCCAGCTGGGAGTGAATGGCGCGCATGCCGCTCTACTCGTTCCGCTGGAGTTTCGTGGCCAGAGGCTTGGCGTGCTGCTAGCCCTCGACCGCATCGGAGAGGAGATCGCATTCGACGCCGACCAGCAGACCCTGCTGCTGGCATTCGCGGCGAGCGCCGCAACGGCCGTGGCAACGGCACAATCGGTGGAGCGTCGTCGCTTGCGCAACAGCATGGCCGTAGCGGAGCGGGAACGGCAGCGTTGGGCGCGCGAGCTGCACGATGGGACGCTGCAAGGACTGGCCAGTTTTCAGGTGCTTGTCGACACCGCTTTGCAGACACACGATCCGGACCGCATCGAGCAGGCGATGCGAACTCTGGGTAAGAGAATCGGCCGTGAAATCGACGAGCTGCGCAAACTCATTGCCGACTTGCGCCCAGTTGCGCTCGATGAGCGGGGACTGCGACCTGCTCTTGAGGATCTCGCGAGCGATGTCTCGGTCTCCGCTGGCATTCACATCGAGGCCGAGGTCGGCCTACAGGACGGCAGCGATAAGGATGACGATGACCTGCTCGCCCCCGACCTTGCGGTGACCGTCTATCGAATCGTCCAGGAGGCCCTCACGAACATTGTCAGGCACGCGGACGCCCACAACGTCGCGATCGGCGTAACCCTACGTGACGGAGGTGTGGAGGTCAGCGTTCGCGACGACGGCTCCGGTTTCGATCCTGCCTCCCCGCGCGATGGCTATGGCATAGATGGCATGCAGGAGCGCGTCGAGTTGGCAAATGGGACGCTTGCAATCACAAGCGCCCCAAACGGTGGCACTACCGTTCAGGCCTGGCTGCTGAACGACGACCGTGCCGCCGCCTAGCGGCGATCTTCGGCGCGCAGCGTGATCCCACCCGCTTCGCCCAGAAGCTCGTTGTCGAACGCATAGCGCACGAGTTCCGCACGCGAGAAACGATCGGTCTTCTGCTGAATCCGCGCCCGGTATGACTCGACCGTGCGGGGGCTGAGCTGAAGCTGTCCGGCAATCTCAGCGTTCGTATGTCCAAGCGCAAGCAGGCGCAGAACATCCAGCTCGCGTTTGGCCAGCCCATCGGGTGGGCCGTCCTGCTGAGCCGCCATGCTCGCACCAAGAGAAGGACTCAGATAGGTGCGCCCCTCGTGCGCGAATCTCACCGCCTGCACGAGATCGATACCTGCCGCCTCCTTGAGCACGTAGCCTCGCACTCCAGCGCGCAGAGCTTCGCGGACGTGCTCCGGCTTGTGTGACATCGTCAGGATCACGATCGCTGTCTCGGGAGCCACCTCGGCGAAGCGAGGGAGCGCCTTCATCACCGACTCTCCCGGCATCAACAAATCGAGCAGAAGCACGTCGGGACGGTGCGCTCTGGTCAGGCGCAGTGCTGCGTCAATCTCGCCAGCTGTTGCAAGGACCTCGATCCCCTCAGCAGCCTCGATCACCATCGCGAGGCCGTCCCGCACGACCTCGTGATCGTCGACGATCACGACGCTGATCGTGTTTGTCTGCACAGAAGGCATCACACCCATCGACCCAAAGTAGCAGCCCGTATTTATGTGTTCCTAAAAATCCCCGACAAGTACCCAGCGCCAGGAGAGAGACGAGCTTGCAACCTGGCGCCGCAAGGGACCGGCTTTCACAAGACAGCGGATTTCAGAGCAACCTTACTCGGGCGAAGACAGAAGACGATTCTCTCAGTCCGCGAGCCGCAGACTCACGATCGCCAGCGCGGCGACCCCCTCGCCGCGGCCCACGAAGCCGATGCCCTCGCCCGTGGTGGCCTTCACATTGACCCGGCCGAACGCGATGCCCAAGGCCATCGCCAGGCGCTCGCGGATCGCCTCACGATGGGGAGCGAGCTTCGGGCGCTCCATCACGACGGTGGCGTCGGCGTTGACCACCTCGAGGCCCTGGGCGGTCACCCGCGGCAGCACCGTCTGCAGCAGCTCGATCGAGTCCGCGTCGCGGAAGCGCTCGTCGCTGTCGGGGAAGTGCTCGCCGATATCGCCGAGACCCGCAGCCCCGAGCAGCGCGTCGATCACTGCGTGGGTGAGCACGTCGGCGTCGGAGTGACCGGCCAGGCCGAGCTCACCGGGGATCTCGACCCCGCCAAGGATCAGCCGGCGCCCAGCGGCGAGACGGTGGGAGTCATAGCCGATCCCGCTCAGCGTCATCTGACGGGCGCCCCGATCGGCTCGAGCCGCCGCTCGCGGCGCTCGAACACGCACAGCTCCCGCACGCCGACGGCGCTCAGCAGCTCGAACGCCTGGTCGTAGTCCGCGCCCACGTCCTCGGGACGGTGGGCGTCACTCGACAGGGCGACCGGCGCCCCCGCCTCGATGCACATCTCCAGAAACGCAGGGGCCGGATAGATCTCCCGGGCGCGCTTGCGCAGCCCGGCTGTGGACACCTCGACCGCGATGCCAGACTCGGCGATCCCGTCGATCGCAAGCTCGTAATAGCGGCGAAGATCGCCCTCGGGAAACGGGCGCTCGCGGTGGGCGCGACCCCAGACCTTGACCAGATCGGGATGCGCGAGAATGTCGAACAGGCCGCTGCGGGCCGCCTCGCCGAGCGTCTGGAAGTAAGCGCGCCAGATCTCCTCGGCGCTGCGCCCCGAGCCCCACACGCTGTAGTCGTCCA
>DATHPT010000042.1:0-4098 GCA_035483615.1 Solirubrobacteraceae bacterium
AGCTCGACCCGCGCAGCGCGATCGTGCTTGCACCCGATCCGGTGTAGTTGAGCGAGCCATCGTCGACGATCACCGGCTTTGTGCCGCTGGTCGTGCCGGCCCCCTCAGTGAAGGAGGTTCCTGTGCCCAGCGAGAGGTTGCCGCTACCCGTGCCCACGATCGAGCCGCCCGCTTCGTTTGCCACTGTGCCGCTGTTGGAGACCGTCAGCGCCTTCGCTTCGGCGATGTCCACCGCGCCCTGGTTGGTGAGCTGAGCGCTCGCCCCGTTGTAAGCCGTGTTGGTGTTGATCGCGAGCGTACCCGTGTTCGTGAGGCTGCCCTGGATCGTGCGGCCGCCACCGTTGGCCGGTTCGGAGGTCAGGCTGCCGGCATTGCTGACCGGACCGACGAGTGTGACTCCGGTGCCACATCCTTCGCCGTTGGTCAGCGTGATCGCGCCATGTGCGTTGTTGGCGATCCCGCCAATTGTCGTGAAGATCGCGTTCAACGAGCAGCTGCTGCCGACCGCGAGCGTCTGCGTGCCAGAGCTCGCCCCGATGGTCAGCGAGTGAACACTCACGGCGCCGGTGAGGTTCGTCTGGGTCATCGTGACGGTGTAGGTGCCTTCTGTGTTGATGCACACGTCTTCTTCAGAGGTCGGGACGGTTCCCTTGCTCCAGTTGCCGGCGGTGAACCAGCTGCCGCCCGCGGCGTTCGTCCAGGAGTTGGCGCATTCGCTCGCGTGGGCCGAGGAGGGGTGCAGTGCCGCAAGCGCAAACACCGACATGGCGATTGTCGCCACGATCGTCAGGTGAATCACACGCTCGCGAGTCCTTCCGAGCAGCCAGCCGTCCGGTCCGAGCATGTTCAACCCTCCGTAGTCATGAAGTCACGTTCCGCTGCCATGGCAGCCCTCAGCTGGATGCCGGCGCGACTCTTTCGGTCGCGAATGGGGCCCCTGCATCAGCGGGTGAAGCTACTTGGGTATTGCGTCAAGTCAATAGACCCGAAGCACGTTCAGACGAATCTCCGACCTGCACCGGCCAACTTGGCTGGGAGCGCCTATCAGACGAATTTCCGACTGTCCCGACCGACCCACCAGCGCAAGTTTCAGACGAATCTCCGACCATTCCGGCCGACGCCGCTAGCGCTCGAGCGCAGGCACTCCCATGCACCTGAGCTCGAGCTCGGCGAGCACCCGCTCGACCGCTGCCTCGACCGTCTCTTCGCCGGAGCGCAGCACCAGCGCCGGATGCCGCGGACGCTCATAAGGAGCGCCCACACCGGTCAGGCCCGCCAGCTCGCCGGCGCGCGCCCGTGCATAGAGACCCTTGGGATCACGTCGCTCGCACAGCGCCAGCGGGGCGTCCACGAAGATCTCCATGAACGGCAGCTCGGCGCTTGCGTGCAACTCGGCGGCCGCCTCACGATCGGAGATGTAGGGACTCACAAGGCTCACAAGCGCCACCGCGCCCGACTCCGCCAGCAGCCGGGCCACGTGGGCCGTGCGCCGCACGTTCTCCCGGCGCGCCTGCTCGTCGAACCCGAGATCGCCGTTGAGCCCATGACGGAGGTTGTCGCCGTCGAGCAGGAAAGCATGACGGCCGCTGCTCACAAGTCGCTGCTCCACCGCGCCCGCGATCGTCGACTTGCCGGCCGCTGGAAGACCGGTGAACCAGATCGTCGCTCCGGCGTGCCCCAGCGCATCCCAACGCTCGTCCCTGCTCAGGGGACTGTATTGCCAGACGACATCTGGGCTGTGGCCATTTTCGGGCCTGCTCACATTCCAGCAACGAGACATGAGGCATCCGACTTGCGTGAAGCTCGGATGGAAAGAAGTGGACCGCCGGACATGGAGCCCGGACGGAAAGAAGTGGGCCGCCGGACAGTTACTGAGTTATGTCGCGCAGTCGGGACAGCAGGATCTCGCTCGCCGGATCCTCACCGGCGCGTCTCGCTGCGGTCGCGCTCGCGACCGTGCTCCTGACCGCGCTGCTGCTGTTGACGTTGGCGCATCTCAGCGGGGCGGCGCCGACGCCGACCACGCCGAGCACCACCACACCGACAACCACAGAACCGACGCCGCCCACAACACCCCCGCCGGCGCCCAAGCCACCGCTCGCATCCACGGGATACATGCTGGCAGCCACCGAAACGACCGCCACTCTGCGGGGAGGCGTCGATCCACGAGGTACCGAAACCAGCTACTCGTTTCAATACGGCATCGACACCGCCTACGGCTCGCAGACGCCATCCGTGGCGGTCGGGGCGGGGATGCAGGAAGTGAAGGTCAGCCAGACGCTGAGCCTGCTGGCTCCCGCCACCACCTACCACTACCGCCTGGTGGCAATGAGCGCCGCGGGCACCGCTTTCGGTCCCGACCGTGCATTCACGACCAAGAAGACGCCGTTGACGATCGCGATCAGCGCCGCGCCGAATCCGAGCCTGTACGGCGCTCGCTTCCTGGTCAACGGGACGGTCTCAGGGACTGGCGCCGCGAACCAGTGGATCGTGTTGCAAGCCAATCCCTTTCCCTATCTCGGCGGCTTCTCGGCGCTGAGCCTCCCCGAGATGACCGACGCATCGGGAAACTTCTCGTCCCGGTCGACGGCCTCGTCAAGAGCGCTCAGCTGCGCGCGGCGACGGTCGACCAGCCCAAGGTGTTCAGCCCCGTCATAACCGAGCTGCTGGCGGTACGCGTGAGCTTTCACATACGCCACACCTCCCGGCCGGGGCGCATGCGGCTGTATGGAGCGGTTACGCCGACACAACCCGGAGCGCGCGTGGACTTTCAATGGCTGCGCCATGGCCACAGGCCGGTGATCGTGAGCAGCACGGTCGCCCGCAAGGGCAGCCTTTCCTCCTCCCGCTTCACCCGCATCGTGTCGATCCGCCACGCCGGGCTCTACCGGGCATATGTGCGGGTGAGCGACGGCAAGCTGCTCTCCCACTACAGTCGCACGATCCGGATTCGCTAGCTCCGCGCCCGAGTTTGCGCAAGTCGCGCCGGACGCTGAACGTTGCTGCTGCGACGGACATGGCAGTGCGGCCAATCTTCATCTTCTCGGCGGTGCGCAGCGGCTCGACCCTGCTGCAGCGGATCGTGGCCGCCCACGAGCAGGTCGCCACAGCCTCCGAGCCTTGGCTGCTGTTGCCCCACGCCTACACCTTTCGACGGGCTGGCGTGGACGCCGAGTACCCGCACTCTCTGATGGTCGACGCGATCGAGGACTTCTGCGCTGTTCTGCCGAACGGCAGCGAGGACTACCGCGAGGAGCTGCGCCGATACGTACTGCGTCTCTATGAGAAGGCGGCGCAGCAGTCGAACGGCAACGGCGCGTCCAACGGCAGCGACACACGCTATTTCCTGGACAAGTCTCCCGGCTACTGCTTCGTGGTGGAGGAGATCATGAGCCTCTTCCCGGAAGCGAAGTTCATCTTCCTGTGGCGCAACCCGCTGAGCATCGTCGCCTCGATCATCGACACATGGGAACCATGGCATCCCACGATCTTCCGCCAGGACCTGTTTGTGGGCCTGCCTCGACTGACGGCCGCCTATGCCGCCGATCCCTCACGGGCGCACGCAGTTCGCTACGAGGATCTGCTCGGCGGCGAGCAGCGCCACTGGCGCCGGCTGATGGACTACCTCGAGATCGAGTTCGACCCGGACACACTGCGCAGCTTCTCGCAGATCGAGCTCGGTGGACGCATGGGCGACCCCACAGGGCCCAAGCGCTACAAGACGCTCAGCTCAGAGCCCTCTCAGAAGTGGAAGGGCACGCTGGCCAATCCCTTGCGCAAGGAGTGGTGCCGTCGTTACCTGCGCTTCCTCGGGGACGAGCGTCTGGCGACCATGGGGTATGACCGCAAGGAGCTGACAGCAGCGCTCGACGCGGAGCCGATCAGCATGCGCTCGATCACCTCAGACGTCGGGCGTCTGCTGAAGGACGTCGCGAAGGAGCCGATCAGGATTCGTGCACGGGGCACCTCGCTTGACGGTCCGAACGTGATCCGCGAGCTGCTGCGGAGCTGAGCTCGCCCTGTCCCGGCCGCAGAAGAAGGCATGCCCGGCTGGAGTTGTTCTCGGGCAGTCCATAAATCGTCCTTTGACCTGCCAGA
>DATHPT010000043.1:0-9039 GCA_035483615.1 Solirubrobacteraceae bacterium
GGGCGGCGGGGCATCACAGGGCAGCGACATCCCGGTCGACAACCGCGACTTCCAGCCCGCACCGGTCTCCGGGTCCCCCGGGGACGACGACATTCCGTTCTAGTTCAACAGCAAGGATCTTCAAGTGGCAAAGCGCGGTCGCGGCAAGCCTGTCCGACGACGAGACAAGAAGGGTGGGTCCGGCAGCGGAAGGCGCAAGCCTTGCCAGCACTGCCGCGACAAGGTCGAGCAGGTCGACTACAAGGATGTCTCCTCGCTGCGGAAATTCATCTCCGAGAAGGGCAAGATCCGCTCACGCAGGATCACTGGTGCGTGCCGGCGCCATCAGGGCCAGATCGCCCGCGCCGTCAAGCGTGCAAGGGAGCTCGCGCTGCTGCCGTACGTGAACGAGGGTGGCCGCGACGATCATCCGCGCCGTGAGCGTGGCGACCGCGACCGCGACCGGTAGGTCTACGGCGATGCCTGAAGCGATACTCCTGAAGGACGTCGACGAGCTCGGCGAGCAGGGCACGGTGGTGGATGTCTCCAAGGGCTACCTGCGCAACTTCCTGATCCCGCGCAAGCTGGCCCAGCCGGCCACCCGCGGCGCGATCGAAGTGATCCGCCAACGCCAGCAGGCGGCCGAGCGTGCCGCGCGCGAATATGTCGAGAAAGCAAACGACAACGCGGCGCTGCTGAACAAGACGGTCATCACCATCACACAGCAGGCCGGGGCCGACGGACGCCTGTTCGGGTCGGTCACCGCTCAGGACATCGCCTCCGCGATCCGGGACGCGCGTGGACTGCGTACCGACAAGAGCAATGTGCACCTGCCCGAGCCGATCAAGAACGTCGGTACCTATATGGTCGTGGTGGAGGTCGTAGAGGGAGTTACGGCCACCGTGAAGACCATGGTCGTCGCCCAGAAGTAGCTTCCGCGCGGACGCGCCGCGCCGTTCCTCGAAGGTCTGACTCCTCTGCGAACATGTGTTCGTGAGAGCGGCCCAATGATTTCCCTCCCAATTGCGGGTTCCCCGACCAAGCCGTCGCGCCGTCGCGCGTAGACTCGCCTGAGCCATGAGTCCAGTCCCGAAAGCAAACGGATCAAACGGCTCGGGAGTCCCGACTGGAGTGATCGCGCCGCCGCACAACCTCGACGCCGAGCAATCGGTGCTCGGCGCGATCCTGCTGTCAGATCGCTCTCTGTATGCGCTCGTGATCGAAGAGGGCCTGCGCTCTGACGATTTCTACCGCGATCGCCACGGCCATATCTACGAGGCGATGCTGGCTCTCTACAACGAGAGCGAGCCCGTGGACGTGCTGACGGTCACCGACCGGCTGCGTCAGGCGGGCAAGCTCGAGGAGGTTGGGGGACCGGCCGCCGTGGATGAGCTGACGGGCGTTGTGCCGGCAGCCGGTCATGCCCGCCGCTACGCCCAGATCGTGCGAGAGAACGCGCTGCTGCGACGTCTGCTTGCCGCCTCCTATGACATCCAGTCCAGCGTGCTGGAGCGCCAGAGCGGGCCCCGTGAGCTCGTAGAGCAGGCGGAGAAGACGATGCTGGAGGTCGCCCGCGACGATCGTCAGCAGGACTTCCGCTCGATCGAGGAGGTCCTTCACGAGGAGCTGGACAAGCTCCATCGACTGTCGATCGAGGGGACCTCTCTGACAGGCGCGCCATCCGGTTTCAAGGACCTGGATGAGATCACCGGTGGCTTTCAGCCCGGGAACCTGATCATCATCGCCGCGCGCCCGGCGATGGGCAAGAGCGCGCTCGTGTGCAACATCGCCGAGAACGCGGCGGTCGAACACGGCAGGCCCGTGGCGCTGTTCTCACTGGAGATGGCGGAGGCGGAGCTTGCCCAGCGCTTCGTCGCCTCCCAAGCCCGCATCAAGGGCGAGGAGCTGCGCAAGGGACGCGTCAAGGAAGAACGCTGGCCGAAGATCCTGAAGGCCTCACAGCGCCTCGCGGCCGCGCCCCTGTGGGTGGACGACTCCAGCGACGTGGGAATGCTCGAGATCAGGGCGAAGGCACGCCGCCTGCACAGCCAGTGCGAGAACGGTCTCGGCCTGATCATCATCGACTATCTGCAGCTGATGCGCACCGACAGCCGCTATGACTCGCGCGTGACCGCGGTCGGCGAGCTCAGCCGCGGGCTGAAGATCCTGGCTCGCGAGCTCAGCGTGCCTGTGATCGCCCTTTCGCAGCTCAGTCGTGCAGTGGAGACCCGTCCCGACAAGCGCCCGCAGCTGTCGGACCTGCGAGAGAGTGGAAACCTGGAGCAGGACTCCGATCTCGTGATGTTCATCTACCGCGACGAGTACTACAACGAGGACTCCGAGCGCATGGGCGAGGCCGATCTGATCATCGCCAAGCATCGCAACGGAGCCGTCGGCAAGGTCACGCTGACCTTCCAGAAGGAGTACCCGAAGTTCATGAACTACGCTGGTGAGAGCCGTTACGCGGCATGAGCGCCGACGTGCTCGATCTCAATGGCCCGCGAGGCTCGAACACCTGCCCGCTCGGACTGTGCGACGGCAGCGGCTTCATGGTCGACGAGGCCACCAATACAGCCTCGGACTGTCGCTGCAGGGCATCGCGGATCGCCCGCAGGCGCGCCGCGAGCCTCGAGGGGCGGATCCCGAAGCGCTACCGAGGCGCGTCGTTCGACCGGCCACCGGTGCTCGGAATGCCGGAGCCCGTGGTGTCCTCGGTGCGCAGCTACGTGCGCAACCTGGGCGCGCGAATCGACGAAGGCCGCGGAATGTGGCTGGTGGGCGACGTCGGCACCGGCAAGACGACACTTGCGATGATCGTCTCTGGGGCGGCGCTCGAGGCGGGCTATACGGTTGCGATCTACTCGCTGCCCCGATTGCTCAACCTGATTCGCGACGAGGTGGGCACCGAAAACAGCCTGCTGGACCTGCTCGATCGCCTCTCTGCCGTGGACCTGCTGCACATCGACGATCTCGGCGCTCAGCACACCACGCCATGGAGACTGGAGCAGCTGTATTCGATCGTCGACGCCCGCTACCAGGCCGGTAGGCCGATCATCGCGACCACCAACCTGATGCCGGAAGACCTCGCAAAGCAGATGGGCCGGCAAATCCACACGACTGTGACAGAGGATGACGGCGGTCAGTCGACCGAGCGCAGAGTGGTGTCCAACGACGCAAGCGAGGTTGTCGGGCAGCGCATCGTCTCGCGGCTCGTCGAGATGTGCGGCGACCCACTGCCCGTGTTCGGCGAGGACATGCGGCGCCTGCCCTATGAAGCGGCCCCCACCACCAGCTCGGCCGGCCTTGGCTCCGCGCGCAGGGTCTGATCGTCCTGCTCCGAGGGCCGTCTGGTGGACGGGTCCCTAGAATCATGACGCGATGCCTGGAATAGTCATAGTGGGCGCCCAGTGGGGCGACGAGGGCAAGGGAAAGATCACAGACCTGCTCGCCGAACACGGCGACGCGGTGGTGCGCTTCCAGGGCGGCAACAACGCCGGCCACACGATCGTGCGCGGCAGCGAGGAGTGGAAGCTGCATCTGATCCCCTCCGGCATTCTCTATCCGGGCAAGCGCTGCGTGATCGGCAACGGCGTGGTGATCGACCCAAAGGTCCTGATCGAGGAGCTGGACGCGCTGCGCGCGCGCAGGGTGGATGTGAGCGGGCTGCGAATCTCGGCCAACGCGCACCTGATCATGCCCTACCACCTGCTGCTCGACTCGGCCGGGGAGGCAAAGCTCGGGAGCCTGCAGATCGGCACCACACGGCGCGGTATCGGCCCCTGCTACGCGGACAAGGCGGCGCGCCTGGGAATCCGTGTGCAGGATCTGCTGGACGAGAAGATCCTCAAGAAGAAGATCGTGGCGGCGATGGAGCCCAAGCGGCTCTCGTTGCGCCCGTTCGAGAAGGACCCGACGCTCGACCTCCACACGATGACCGAGGAGTACCTGACCTATGGCCATCGCCTCGAGCAGCACATCGCCGACACCGCGCGGCTGATGTGGGAAATGCTCGACGAGGAGAAGAAGGTCATCTTCGAGGGAGCCCAGGGTGCGATGCTCGACATCGACCACGGCACCTATCCATTCGTGACCTCCTCCAACCCGCTGTCGGGAGCCGCGTGCGTGGGGGCGGGAGTCGGACCGAAGGACATCGAGGAGATCTGGGGAGTCTCGAAGGCCTACACGACCCGCGTCGGGGCCGGCCCCTTTCCAAGCGAGTTGCACGAAGAGATGGGCGAGACGATCCGCAAGCGCGGAGGCGAGTTCGGCACGACCACCGGCCGTCCCCGGCGTACCGGCTGGCTCGACCTCGTGGCCCTGCGCTACGCCGCCCGCCTGAACACGCTGACGGCGCTCGTGCTGACAAAGCTCGACGTGCTCTCCGGTCTGGACCGCATCCAGGTTTGCACGAGCTACCGTGGGGCCGAGGGGGCTGAGTTCGACGACTTCCCCTACCACCAGACCGTGTTGCACCATACGACCGCCGAGCTCACCGAGTTGCGTGGCTGGAAGGAGGATCTGGGCGAGTGCCGGACGCTCTCCGATCTCCCCGACGGAGCGCGCGAGTACCTGCAGTTCATCGAGGAGCACATCGGCGCGCCGGTGGCGCTGATCGGCGTGGGTCCCGGCCGCGATCAGGTCGTGTGGACAGACGCGGGCCGCGAGTCGCTGATCGGTCCCAGCGCAAGCGCCTCTGCCGCAGCCTAGCCATACAGAGCGTCGAGATGGGCCGTGTTGGAATCGAACCAACAACCTTGGGCTTAAGAGGCCCCTGCTCTGCCAATTGAGCTAACGGCCCGCGAGGGCGCCGACCCGCTGGGGTCGGTGTGCGCAGGATTCTAGCCCAGGATCGCCGACTCTGAAGGACGGCGGCGCGAGCGGCGGCTCAGAGCACGATCGTGCGCCCTCCGTCGGCGATCACCCGGTCTTCCAGGTGCAGTGACACGGCGCGGGACAGCACCAGCCGCTCGATATCGCGACCGATGCGTTCCAGCTCGCCCACGCTCTGCCGATGGTCCACCCGCGCAACGTCCTGCTCGATGATCGGCCCTCCGTCGAGCTCAGCCGTCACGTAATGGGCAGTGGCGCCGATCAACTTGACGCCGTGCTCGCGTGCGCGTCTGTAGGGGTTCGCACCGGCGAACGCAGGCAGGAACGAGTGGTGGATGTTGATCACGGGCACGCTCACCCGTTCCAGGAACTCGCCGCTGAGGATCTGCATGTAGCGGGCCAGGACCACGAGGTCGACCCTGCCGGTCAGGATCTCGAGCCTTCGCTGCTCCGCCTGCTGCTTGGCGCCCTCGGTCACCGCCACATGGTGGAAGGGGACGCCGGCGGCGGTCGCCTCCTCAGCGAGATCGGGATGGTTCGAGATGACTCCGAGGAGATCCGCGTCGAGCTCCCCGCGGCGCCAGCGCCAGAGCAGGTCCATCAGGCAGTGGTCATAGCGCGAGACGAGGATCGCGACTCGCTGGCGCTCACCCCAGTAGCGGATCGCCCAGTCCATCTCGAAGCGCTGGGCGACATCCATCTCGAAGCTCAGCCGAAAGCGCTCGCGCTCCTCGGCAAGACCCTCCAGGAAGAACTCGGTTCGCAGATAGAAGCGTCCCCCGATCGGGTCGGAGGAGTATTGGTGTGAGGACACGATGTTGGCGCCCTGCTCGAACAGGAATCCCGAGACGGCGGCCACGATCCCGGGCTGATCGGCGCAATCGATCAGCAGGCGTGCCGTATACGGCGGTATCTCCTCCGGAGTGGCCATGCCTGCACCACGGCCTGCTATTTCTTTGTGGTCGTCGTGCTCGTGGTGGCCGGAGCCGGACTGGTTTTCAGCACGGTGCCTTCACCTTTGGAGCCGACTTTCACGGTGTAGACCTTGCCGTTGGTGGTCCCCGTGAACGTTTCCTTCGAGGGATTGCCGGTCGGGTTGCTCTTGATCCGCGCAAGTTCCGTTTCGACCTTCGAGCGCTGGGCCGCGGGGGTGAGGGTGATGGTCTTCTGGGCCGCGAGGTCGCCTACTCGCGTGTTTTTGGCCTGATAAGCATAGGCCGCGAGGCGTCCGTACAGCGCGGCGCTCGGCGGCTTGGCGGCGATCACCAGCTGCATCACCTGCACAGCTTCGGCCGGCTGGTTCAAGCCTTCTTCGCTGAACACCCTCAGCATGTCCTGGGCCACGGTGATGTTGGGCTTGCTCGGGTTGAGCGCCACATAGCGATTCCACGCGCCGGCAGCCTTGGTCAGCAGTTCCTTGCCTTTGGCGGTGAACTGCTGGGTGGTTTCGTCGTAAAATTCGCTGCCGTTGGCCTCGTGGACCCGGGCATCTGCAAGCGCGGCCCAGGCGGCCGCTTCACTCGGATACTTGTGGGTGCGCGTTTCCGCCGCAGACACCTGTTTGGTGAAGCTGGCGCTGCTCGATCCTTCTTTGTTGCCGAACACGCCTTCGAGGACTCCGCCGCCGCCGAAGCCGCCGCCCACGCCGAAGCCGATGAAGCCCAGCCCGAAAAGGATCGCCAGGCCGAGATAGACGACCTGCACCGTGCGGCGCCGACCCCGTGCTCTCAGGTCGAACAGCATCAGTTGGACAGCTCGGGGTCTATGTGATCGATCATCTCTTGGACTGTGGTCTTGGATCCGTCGGTTGCTGGCGCCTGCGTCTGAGCGCCACTCGGTGATGGTCTGGAGGGATCGGGCGTTCTCGGTGCACCCGGCGGGGACGTCGGGTCCTCCGGCGGGCGCCTTTCCCCTTCAGCCGTCGCCCGCGCCGCATCGCGTCGCACAACAACAGACGCAATCAGAATACTCGCCTCGTAGAGCAAGTACAGCGGGACCGTCTCCAGCAGCAGCGTAAAAGCGTCCCCCGGAAGAAATGCGGCCACCGCCGCGCACCCCAGGATCGCGTAGCGGCGGTTGCGACGCAGCTGGCGCGGAGTCACCAGGCCGGCCCGCACCGCGCCGATGATCGCAACAGGGGCTTGGAAGGCAAAGCCCATCGCCAGCAGCACCGTCGCGACGAACTTGTAGTACTGGCTTGCCTGCACGAGCACGTTGAACTGGCTGCTGTTGAAGTTCTGCAGGAAGTGCACGGCAGCCGGAAGCACGACGTAGTAGCCGAAGGCCACACCCGCCACGAACAGGAACGGCACAGAGACCAGCAGCGGCACGATCATGCGTCTCTCGCTTGGGCTGAAGGCAGGCAGCACGAAGCCGTAGAGCTCGAACAGGATCACCGGCAGGCTCAGGACCAACGCGAAATAGAGCGTCACCGTCAGCGTGGTTGTAAGCGGCTCTCCAGGGCCGAGCGTCACCGGTAGGTTGCCGGTGGGACTACGCGGGATCTTCTTGACATCCGCTCCCAGCCTGGCTATTGCGCCGGCCAGCTGAGCTCTCGTGGCGGCAGGCAGGCCACTGGCGGGGGAGCTGAGCGTGCGCGCCAGCGACTGGGTGTCCCTGGAGACCTTGAGCACTCCCTGCTGAGCGAGCCACGTCTGTCCCAGCGGCCCTTCGCCGTGGGCGACCTGCTGCTCGGTCTGTTTGGTCAGCGGCCGGTTGATGAAGTTGAGCAGCGCGTGGTTCTGCCACAGGCACACCGCGAACACGAGTCCGAGCGCGATCGCGCTCACGATCAGGCGAGTGCGCAGCTCGTCCAGGTGGTCGATGATGCTGAGCCGGTCCTCGTGGCTGATCCTGCGGATTGCCGTTGCCATCGTCATCTGAAGCTATCACCGCACTGGGAGTCGATGGCTGGGCTCCGGGCCAGGTGCCAGATCATCGGTGTTTTCACCGCGAGCTAAAGGCGGGTCGCTCGAACGTCGATGACAGCGAGAGAGAGACAATGCACGAGGAAAACGACCAGCGCATACGCCATCACGTGCAGCTCCCGGGCGGGAGGCAGATCGAGGTGGTCTATCTCGACAGCAGCTCCTCGCATGGGCGACCCAACAGTGCTCCTGCCGCCTCGGCGGCAGTGGGCGGCGGGCACAACGGTGCTCCTGGCCCCTCAGCAGCGGTGGCCGGCGGGCACAGCGATGCTCCGGCGGGGACTGCCGGCGGGCCCAGCACGACCCCGGACGAGGCGCTTCACATCTGTCCGGGCTGCGCCGGCGAACTGGTTCATCCACTCGACTGGTTCGAGGAGTCTCCCGGGCGCTGGCGCATCCTGATGCTCTGCCCCGACTGCGACCTGCAGCGCGAGGGCGTGTTCGGGCAGGCGCTGGTGGAACGCTTCGACGACGAGCTCGACAGGGCGACGAGCTCGCTGCTCAGCGACCTCAAGCAGATAACTCAGGCCAACATGGCCGAGGAGATCGAGCGCTTCTCGCTCGCGCTGCAGCTCGACCTGATCGGCCCCAGCGACTTCTAGCAGTGCGCGAGCACCGCGTGGGCCACGAGGTTTCTAGCAGTAGCGCTCGACCACCGCGTCGGCCACCAGGCCAAGCAGCTCGTAGCGTTCCTCCGGCAGCAGGCCCGGCAGAGCGGCCTTCGCCTCGGCGACGATCGCAAGCGCCTGCTCACGAGCCTCCTCGAGCGCGCCGGTGGCCGCAATCCGCTCACACAGCGCCTCCGCCTGCTCGGGGCCCTCGAGCGTGGTGAGGTCGAACGATGCGATCTGCTCATCGCGTTCGCGAGCAAGGATCAGCGGCAGTGTGACCGTCCCGTCGAGCAGGTCGGTGCCACGCGCCTTGCCTGTTCGCTGCTCTGGCCCGGACACGTCGAGCACATCGTCGAGCAGCTGGAAGGCAAGCCCGATCTGCTCGGCGAACTCGCCAAGAGCGGCCGCGAGCGCGCTCGTGCCCTGTACCGCGACCAGTGCACCGAGCCTGCAGGCGGCCTCGAACAGCGCCGCGGTCTTCAGCCGGCAGCGCTCCAGATAGCGCTCGACGGCAATGTCCGGCGCATAGGCGTCCTCGCGTTGCAGCAGCTCACCCGCGGCAAGCGCCGAGCTCGCATCGGAGAGCGCTCGCAGCTGCTCGGGATCGCCGTTGCGGGCAAGCTCGGCAAAGGCTCGTGAGAAAAGCAGATCGCCGGTGGCGATCGCCGCGGCGCGTCCCGCCTCGGCCGCCA
>DATHPT010000044.1:0-22094 GCA_035483615.1 Solirubrobacteraceae bacterium
AGGCTTCGGCATTGGCGAGCACTTTGGCGACGTAGCTCTGGGTTTCCGCAAAGGGGGGTACCCCCCCGTAGCGCTGCACCGCGCCTGCGCCGGCGTTGTAGGCAGCCAGGGCATCGGAGGTGTCGCCACCGAACTGAGCCATCATCTGGCTCAGATAGCGGGCTCCACCTTCGATCGACTGGGCTGGATCCAGCGGATTCGAGACGCCGAGCGAAGCGGCGGTGCCGGGCATGAGCTGGGTGAGACCGACAGCTCCGGCGCTGCTGGTCGCATTTGGATCGAAGCCCGACTCCTGCTGGATCAAACCGTGGAGCACAGCAGGATCGAGCCCGTAGCGTGCCGCAGCCTGGTTTATCAATGCGTCGTACTGGGTCGAGCCTGAGCTGGCGGCGCCGTTCGGTGCGAAGCTGGCTTGGGCCGCCGGGGCGCCCGCTGTGCCGGCCATCGAGGCGTATGGGGCACCGGAGGGTCCCGCAGTTGAGGCGGCCTGCAACGTCTCGGCAAAGCTGCTGGGCGCCGGCGAGCTGGATTGCGGCGCGGACGTTTGGCGTGCCTGTTCGATCAAAGCCTGTATCTGTTGCACGCGTTGCGCGACGGCGAGCTCATTCGCCGGCATACCTGTCGCGGCGCCTGAAAGCGCCTGTGTGCTCATACCGGGCCTCGACGAACGCGCATCACGGCGATTTCGTCAAGCGCGTTGCTTTCCCTGCCCGCGACCTCGCGGTCGTGTTCCTCGCGACGGCGCTCCCTGAGACGCTTCAGCATCTCGTGCTCGCCGGCGGCGCTCGAAAGCTCGGCGTCACGATCCACCACCTCCGCTGCCTGGCGGCGCAGGTCATCCGCGCTCACACTGCGCCGCAGCTCCACCTGCTCCAGAAAGGTCTGGCGCTGAAGCAACTCGGCGGCGCTCATGCTCTTGGACTCGGCCGTGGCCAGGCGCTGTTCGCTGAGCGCGCGCTCAAGATCCTCATCCACGACGCGCAGGTCGTCTTCGCTGCTCGACAGTCGTGAGAGGGCACCCGCCAGCTCCAGCTTGGCAAGCGTCTCCTTGCGCTCGCGCACCGCACGGACACGTTCGAGGCGGAAGCGAAACGCAGATCCGGTCACGTCCGGGTTATCGGACGACTCCCACCGTTCTTTAGCGAGGACTCCTTAGATGACCCCGAGTGATCGGCCGATCGATCACCGTGAACGCCACCTCAGATGCTCAGCCCGAGCGCCGGTATCGCCGAGGGCTCAGCCGCCACCGGCGCCCCGGCCACAGCGCCGTCGGGAGCCACGGAATGGACCTCGATCCCATCGACGACCTCGCCGTCCTGACGCTCGGGCCGACCGGCCAGCGAGGTGGCGAGCTCGATCAGCTCGGCGTCGGTCTCGGCAGGATCGCTGGGCGCATCGACCGGCTGCCTGAGGAAGGCCTCCATTCGAGAGCGATGCGCCAGCGAGGTGTCCAGCGCCGGATCGCTCCCCGCCTGATAGGCGCCGATCGCAACCAGATCTTCCTTCTCGCGCAGGACCGCCAGCGCCGATCGCAACCGCCGCCCAGCGTCCACGACCTCGGGGGAGACGATCTCGTCAAGGAGACGGGAAACGCTTTGCAGCACGTCGATGGCCGGGTAATGACCTGCATGGGCGAGCGAGCGCGTGAGCACGACGTGTCCATCGAGGATCGCCCTGACGGCGTCCGCGATCGGCTCGTTCATGTCATCCCCGTCCACCAGCACCGTGTAGAGGGCGGTGATCGAGCCGTTGGTGCTCGTGCCGGCGCGCTCGAGCAGGCGCGGCAGCAGGGCGAAGACGCTCGGTGTGTATCCGCGTGTGGCGGGGGGCTCGCCGATTGCCAGTCCCACCTCTCGCTGTGCCATCGCAAAGCGCGTGACCGAGTCCATCATCAACATCACGTCGTGACCCTGATCGCGGAAGTGCTCGGCGATCGTCGTGGCTGTGAAGGCCGCCTTGATCCGCACCAGCGCGGGCTGATCGGAGGTGGCCACCACGACCACCGAGCGCTCGAGCGCGTCGCCCAGGTCACGCTCGATGAACTCGCGCACCTCACGTCCGCGCTCGCCCACGAGCGCAATCACATTGATCGAAGCGCTCGTCGATCTCGCGATCATCCCGAGCAGCGAGGACTTGCCCACGCCCGAGCCCGCGAAGATCCCGAGCCGCTGGCCGCGTCCGCAGGGAACGAGCCCATCGAGAGCCCGCACCCCCAGTCCGACACGCTCACGAATTCGTGGCCTGGTCAGGGGATTTGGCGGCGTGGCGATCGTCGAGCGTGGGGCTCCGTGGGAGGCTGGGCCCGTGTCCTGTGGAACCCCCAGCCCGTCGAGCACCCGCCCGAGCAGGTCCTCGCCGACGGCGATGCGGAAGGGAGCGCCGGTCGCCACCACCTTCGTTCCCGGACCGATCCCCTGCAGCTCTCCCAGGGGCATCAGCAGTGTGCGTCCCTCGCGGAAGCCGACCACCTCGGCCGGAACAGAGCCCCGTCCACCGCTACGGTTGCGCTCAGCGCCGACGAGACACACCTCTCCGACCTCCGCCTGTAGGCCAGTGGTCTCGATGATCAGGCCGATCAGATTGCTCACGCGGCCGTGACGTCTGGCCAGATCGGCCTCGCGGACCGCCTCGGAGGCCCTTCTGAGCAAGGGGCCCGCGGCGGGGGCGTCGCTCACGCGGTGGGCTCGGGTGTCTCGAGCTCGTCGAGCACCACCTCGCGGGCTCGATCCAGCTGTGTCTGCACGCTTGCGTCCACCTCCCCCTCGGCGGTTCGCACGATCGCCCCGCCCGGCTGCACGCGGGGATCGGCCTGGACATCGCAGAGCTCGACGCCATTGCCCTGCGCCTGCAGGTCGCCTACCGCCGATTGCACAGTTTGAAGATCCGATGGATTGACGAGCACCGTGATCCGCCTGCGATCGCTGATCCGGCGAATCGCGCCCTGCACCACCTCGAGCACCAGCTCGGGTTTCGCCTGCAGTGCGCCGGAGAGGATCTTCGCGGCAAGCGCCAGCGCGAACTCGATCGCGTCGCGTTCGACCTTTGCCGCGACATCCTCCAGCAGCGCCTGAACCCCGATGTTCGCCTCGCCGAGGGCGAGCACTGCCGAGCTGACCTCGGCGAGTCCGTCCTCGCGCCCGGCGGCGTGACCGTCCGTATAGCCCTGGCTGCGGGCCAGCTCGCGGATGCTCTCGGCCTCGGCCGTGGCCTGGGCCACGAGCTCGCTCAGGCTGTCAGGCGACACTGGATCGGAGGGCGCAAGCTGCTCGAAGGCGTAGCTGACGGCTGCCTCAGACAACCGCTTCGCTCTCCTCGTCCTCGGCGCCCGCGATCACGATCGTGCCGGCCTCCTCCAGCTTGCGCACGACCGCGACGATTCGCGTCTGGGCATCCTCCACGTCGCGCTTGCGTTGCGGCTGCTGAATCTCCATCTCCTCCTTGAGCATCGCCGCGCCACGCTCTGACATGTTCGAGAGCACCGCCTCGGTGACGGTCTCAGAGGCGCCGCGCAACGCCAGCACCAGATCCTTCTGATCGACCTCGCGCAGGATCTGCTGGATGGCGCGCTCCTCGAGCTTGACAATGTCCTCGAAGACGAACAGCATGCCTCGCACCTCGTCAGCGAGCTCCTGGTCGGTTGTGGCGAGATTGTCAAGGACGTTGCGCTCGGTCGAGCGATCGGCGTGATTGAGTATCGCCGCCAGCGCCTTGGCCCCCCCGGCCGTCGAATACTCCTGCTGGACGACCGCGCTCAGCTTTTTGCGTATGAACTCCTCGACCTGCTGGATCACGGCCGGGCTGGCGTCGCCCATGCGAGCGATCCTCTGTGCGATGTCAGGCTGAACGCGCTCCGGCAGGCTCACGAGCACCTGTGCGGCCAGGTTGGCGTGGAGGTTTGCGAGAACCAGCGCCGCCGTCTGGGGCGACTCGCTGCGCAGGATGCCGGCGATCTGGCCGGGTGGGGTGCGGCGCAGGAACTCGAACGGGTGGGTCTCGACGACCGAGGAAAGCTTGGCCAGCAGCTCGGCTGCCCGCTCGGGCCCGAGCGCCCGCTCGATCACCTCGCGTGCGAAATCGAGGCCACCCCTCGCCCCCGATTCCCCCGAGCCTGTCACCGATACGAACTCGCTGAAGACGGACTCGGTGGCCTGCGCCCCGACCGAGCTCAGCTTGGCCATCTCCAGTGAGATGTTCTCGATCTCGTCCTCCTGCATCTGCTGCATGACGCTGGCTGCGCGCTCAGACCCGAGCGCCGCCATCAGAACCGCCGCCTTGCGGGCCCCGCGGAGGCGTTCCGCTGTGTATTCCGGCGAGGGGCCGACCATCTCCGAGCCGGGTTCGCTTGCCACGAGCTATCCCTCCTGCATCCAGTTTCGGAGCTGCTTGGCGACACGATCGGGATCGCTGTCGGCGAGCTGTTCCACCTGCCGGCGCACATGATCCCCGTTCCCGTTGCCGTTCCCATTTCCACCGTTGCCATTCCCGTTGCCGTTGCCACCGTGGCCGTTGCCGTTGGGCGCCACCCCCACCATCGCCTCGGTTCGACGAGCAGGGCTCTCGCGGTCAAGCTCGGAGAGTCGCACCGGCACCTCGAGCTCGCGCAGCCAGCGAGGTTCATGATCGATCGTCTCTTCCTCACGGCGGCGCAGATGGCGGGTTGTGAAGAACAGGAAGATGATCGCGCCGATGCCGACGAGCACGTACTTCGCGTCACCGAGGATCCCGCTGGTGGGACTCGCGCTGACACCCGTGGGCTTGGCGAACGCCACCTGCCCGATCGAGATTGTGTCTCCGCGCTTTGGCTGGATCCCGGCGGCATTGGTGACCGCTTCGCGGATCGCCGGCAGCGAGGCCGCCGGGACCGAGTGGTCCAGCAATACGGATACATGCTGGCTTTCCACGGTCCCTGGCGCGATCGTGGAGTGGGTGACCGTCTTGTCGACCCCAAGTGAGGAGTTGGTGGTTTCGCGCTTGTAATTGGACTTGCCGCCAGTGGTTTGGGCGGCGGCGGGAATATTGGCGGTGCCGGTCGCGCCACCGCCGCTGCCGTTTCCGGTCAGTGTCTCGATGTCCTTGCTCTGCTTGAGCGGGACGCCGGCCTTGCCGTAGGTAAGCGATTCCTGGGTGGTCTGGTTGACGTTCATGTTGGCGTAGACCAGGACCTGCGCCTTGCCCTGACCGACGATCTGGCCAAGGGTGCCGTCGAGACTCGCGGCCATGCTCTGGTCATAGCGCTGCTCGGCGTCCTGCACGCTCGTGCCTGCTCCGCTCGTGCCATCGGAGGACTGATTCGGCCACAACAGCTGGCCGGTGCCGTCGGTGATGGTGACCTTGCTCAGCTGCAGTCCCGGCACGCTCGAGGCGACGAGTTGCGCGATGCCCTTCACCGAGCCTGGATCCAACGAGCTGGCTCCCGACAGGAGCACTGCGGCGGACGAGCTCTGGCTTTCACCGAAAAGCTGGCTTTGGCTGTTGGGCAGCACGAGCTCCACCTGCGCTCCAGAGACTCCCTGGATCGCGTCGATCGTCTCCGCCAGCTGACCCTGCAGAGCCCGTTGGTAGGTGACCTGCTGCTGAAAGTTGCTTTCGCCGAGATTCTGTTTTTCAAACAAGGAGAAGTCAGGCTGAGTCTGGCCGAGCAACCCGACCCCGGCAAGCGCGATGCGCGCCTGGGCCGTCTGATTGGACTGCACGGCCAGCGCGGTGCCGTTGTTCTGAAGTTGATAGTTGACGCCGTGCTCGCTGAGCGCATTCGTCATCTTGCCCGTCTCGGAGGGGTTGAGGCCGGTCACGAGCGTCGAATAGCTTGGCTGGGAGACCGTGTGCAGGAACAGATAGACGAACAGGATCGCGGCCACGGCCGAGCCACCGACGATCAGCCATCCGCGGGGGCTGAGCCTCGAGGCGATCTGGGTGAGCGCGGGGGGCATCCGCTAGACCTGCGTTTGGAAGATGCTCTGGGCCGCTTCGGTCGCCTTGGTGCGGATCTGCGATGCGAGCTGCATCGCCAACTGGGCGTCCTCGACTGTCACGACCGCCCCCTCCGGGTCGCTTGCAGTGCCCATGGCGAGCCCTTCCGCCGCGCCGGAGGCGTTCTGCTGGGTCTGCTCCAGCGAGGAGATGGCTTCAGAGAGCGCACCGCCGAAATTCGTGGGTTCGGCGCCTGCGGCCGTGCCGGCCTGCGCGCCCTGACCCAGGCCCCCGACCGAGGCAGCGGAGGATCCAGCCCCCAGGCCGCCGATCGGTGGAATGATCATTTGAGCAACCCGAGCGTGGCGGTGAACATCGACTTGGCGGTCTGCATGGCGGTCACATCGGACTGATAGCCCTGGGACTCGGAGATGAGATCGGTCATTTCCGTGACGGTGCTGACATTTGGCATCTTCACGTAGCCCTGGGAGTTGGCGTCTGGGCTGCCAGGGTTGTAGACCTGCTGGTCGGGGGTCACGTCGGTCGCGATCCCCGCGACCTCGACGCCACCTTCGGCAGGCGTCCCTGGGGCGGGCGCCCCGGCGGCCTGGCCGAGCGCGCCCGAGAGCACTCCGTCGAATGCGCTGGATCCCGCTTGGCGCAGGAGCACGTCCTGGCGTTTGTAGGGTTCCCCGTTGGCCGCTCGCGTCGTATCCGCGTTCGCAAGGTTCTCGGCTGTGACATCCATCCGGATGCGCTCGGCCGTGAGGCCGCTGCCGGCGATGGAGATTGCGTCGAAGAGTCCCACTAGACGATCCCGATCGCCGAGCGCACGATCGCGTTGCGCGCGCTGACTACCTGTGTGAGCGCCTGATAGTCGAGCCCGTCTTCGGCCAGCTGGGCGGATTCCTGGTCGATGCTGATGTTTTCCCCGTTGGGCCCTGCGGTCGAGGGCTGGGATTCGGTCTGGAACTGCACCTGACTCAAAGGTTCGCCACTGTTGATCGCCGCGTCGAGCGTGGACTCGAAGTTGACGTCCTTACGCTGATAGCCGGGAGTGTCGGCATTGGCGATATTGCCGGTGAGGGCGGTCTGTCGCTGCCAGGCGCCGCGCATGGCGGTCTCGAGCAGCTGCTGAGTCGGATCGACAAGAGCCATCGTGAAGGTTCACCTTTCCGCCCTCCATGGGCTCCAACCCGACGCTCTCCATGAGTGCCGCTCGCTCGTGACCATCGAGGGTCGGTCCCGGTCATCGACCGGCCTGGCGAGATCTTTAGGCGACGGTCGATCCTCGCTGGCGCGCATCGAGAGGCGCTATGCGTTGCGATCAAGCCGCGGCCGGCGGTCAAGCGCCGGTGAGTAGCCGTGAGCGGCGCGGGCCAGGTGCCCGGTGCTCGACAGATCGGACACCAGCGCATCCCGGATGCGCAGCAGCTCGACGCGGGTGCGCTCGTGCATCAGCATCGCTCGCTCCAGCAGTGGCCGGGCCGACGGAGGCGGCTGATCCGGAAGGCCGGCTGTCAGGGTCTCCCACTCGGCGCCAAGAGACTCCAGGCCATCGATGTCTCCTCTGCCGGCGAGCTCCAGCTGGAGCTCGGCGAGCTGCTGGAGCGCGAGGTATCGGTCCAGGTCGAGTGCGGCGGTCTGGCTGCTCCCCAGCGCGTGATAGCTCACCCGCGGGCTACCTCGACCCAGGCCTCGCGAAGCTCGCCGAGCAGGTCGCTGACCTCCTCCAGCTTGGTGGCGTCCTGGGTTCGCCGGGCGTCGTTCAGGTGCCTCAGGCAGAATGTGTAGAGCGCATTCAGTTCGCCGGCGATCTGAGCCTGGGTGTGGTCGAGGGTGCCATCGAGGTAGGCGACGATCAACTCGGCGCGACGCAGGGTGTTGTGGGCGCGCTCGATGTCGCCCTCGCGCATTGCAGCTGCGCCCTGGCGCAGAAAGCGCCGTGCGCCGTCGTAGAGCATCACGATCAGCTGCGCCGGGCTGGCGGACAGCACCGCCCCCTGGCGATATGCGTCCGGGGAGGCAGCGAGGCTGCTCATGGAGCTTGCATGGGTCGGCTTGGTGCTCGCATCGTCGAAGAGGTTGGCGACGGTCTGCCGCTAGATGCCCGACGCGTTGAGCGAGGTCGTTTGGCTGGCCAGCCAAGAAGCTTGGGATTGGTTTTGGGAGATCACGCCTTCTAGCTTCGCGTAGGTGGCCTGGAGCGCCTTTTGACGTTCGTTGAGGAGTTCGTTGAGGGTGCTCATCTGTCTGCCGAGCTCGGAGATCTGCGAGGTGTCGCCTGTGATCCTCGCTTCGATCGACCCGCCTGGCTGAGCCTCGTCGTTGACCACGCTCTGAAATTCCTGGGACCAGCTTTGGAGCATCTTCTCGACGCCGGCCGGGTTTGACTGGATCGCATTGGCGAGCGTGGTGGCGTTGACTGTGAGCTGACCTTCGATCGACGCTTGCGAGGAGGCGCCGGCACCAGATGGTCCTCCGGTCGTGACGCCGATATCGGCCAGGCTCGACATGCCGGCGGGCAGTTGGGCGATCGGTTCGTACATGCTCTGACGCAGCCTGTTGAGCAGGCTGGAGAGCTCGTTGTCGCCGAACAGCGACCCGACGCCGAGTTCGGCGGTGGTCGGCGAGGTGGGGGGCTTGGTTGTGAGCTGCTTCTGGATCGCCCCGATCGTCGAGTTGTAGAGATTGACGAAGGACTGAACCTGCGCCTGAATCGCGCTTGCGCTTGGAGCCGGTGGAGCGACGTTGATCGTCACCGGATCGGTGCTCGTCAGCCCGTTCAGGCTGAGGCTGACGCCGGGGATCGCATTGGTGATGGTGTTGGAGGCGGAGGTTCCGGCCACTCCGTCGATCGCATATTCCGCGTTCTTGCCTTCGCGGGCACTGCCGGCCACTTCTGTCAAGGTGCCACCCGAATCGGAGACTTTGATGAATTCCGCGCCGGTTGCGCCGGTCGAGCGGTTGGACAGCACCAGGGTCCCGCTGTCGAGCACCGCTGCGTACACGGTCGCTTCGCTGTCGGAGTTGATCGTGTCGGCGAGATCCTGGCTGCTTGCGCCCGCCTTGACCGCGATTTCCTGCCCGTCGATCGTGATCTTGTCTTCGGCGGTGGGGGACACGAAGGAGAATGTGCGCTGAGAGGAGTTCGCCAGCTGCGTGACGGTGACCTCGTGCCCACCGGGTCCCGCGCCGGCGCTGGTGGTCGCGCTGACCCTCGTCGGTTCACTGGAGGTGACCGTCTGGGAGGTCTCGAACACCGACGGGAGGCTGAATTCGGCTGCCGAGAAGGCGAGCTGCTGGAGGCTGCTTTGAATGCTCTGGAGCTGCTGCTGCTGGGCCTGCAGCTTCGCCTGTTCGTTGGACATGCGGGTGACCGGCTCACGCTCGACCGCCATCAGCGCCGAGATGATCGCGTTCGTGTCCAGGCCGGAGCCGAGACCCGTGATGTTGATGGGCACGCCCAAGGCGCCGCTTGAGGAGCTGCCACTGACGGGAAGGGTTGACATCGAGGCTCCTAGCCCAGTGGCTTTCCGGCGGCTATGTCAAGTGTCTCAGCGATTGAGAGTGCTCTCAGCATGTTTCCCTCACGACCCCGAAGCTCGACGGTGACGCGTCCGCTCTGCTCGTCCCGAGCGAAGCGGACGATGCGTCCGCTCGCGCGCAACTCCTCGCTTGTTCGGCCGGCAGCCGCGATCTCCTCCAACACCCCGGCCGGCGGAGTGCTCGAGCATGCTCCGGAGGAGAGCGTGCGCTCGCTGACCGCCGGATCGGATGGGAGTGCAACGCCGTCGATGACGCCGGTGGGCGCAGGCGATGCGGTATTCGGGTAGCCCAAGGGGCCTGGTACAGGCAGAATCGGCGAGTTCATATTGCGTTTTCCTCCTGAAAACGTCTGACGCGGTCCTGTCCATGGGCCGCCTCGCGCTTGTTCAGTCATGGTAATCGGCGCCCTCGGCCAAAACTTGAGCCAGGTGGGAGCTATGCGGCCTCGGTGCGGACCTCGGCGAGCAGGTTTGCGGCAGCTTGGCTTTGCGGGTCCTGCGCCAGCGCCGCCCCAGCGAAGTCGGCGGCCTCGCGGGCCATTCCGCGCGTGGCGGCCACACGGGCGAGGCCGAGCAGCGCCTGAGCGTCGGAGGGATCCTCCTGGGCGACCGCCATCCACTCTTCCGCCGCGGAGGCAAGGAAGCCCCGTCGCAGGTACATCTCGGCGAGCGTGTGGCGACGCTCTTGCGGACTCAGCGGCGTTCGCTGCCACAGGCCGTGCAAGGTCTCGAACACCTCGAAGTCCTGAACGCGCAACAGCGCCTCGAGCATCACGGCGAGCAGCGGAACCGCTGCGGGCGCCGGGGAGATGGCTGTCGCTCCAGATCTCGCCAGCTGATCCCATGCGATGAGCAGGTCCAGCTCGGCTGCGGGCATGCCCGCGCTGCGAGCTCGCTCGATCGCCGAGAAGACGGATGCATCCTCCTTGCCGGCTGCAATGCGAGCGAACAGCTCGGTCCGGCATGCCATCACTACGAGCGGGTCATCCACCGGGATAGCGCCGGTCTCAGAGGCGGCCTCGGAATAGCGTCGCTGTGCGAGCAGGGTCTCGCCGAGCGCGATCCGAGCGCGGCTGGAGTGGGGCTGACGTGCAAGCACGGCCCTGAATTGCTCCTCGCCGGACACGGTGGCGCCGGCCTCATAGAGGGCGGTCCCCAGCATGAAGCGCACCGCCGGAGAGGGGTCAGGCATGCGCCGCTCCAGCTCGGCGACGACCGTGGCGGGGTCGGTGCCGTTTGCAAGCAGAGCGCTTGCGTATGGCAGCACCGAGCCGGTGAATTGCGGATGCTCGCGCACGCAGTGCTCGAGCAGGTCGATGGCCGGCTCGAGTTCGCCCCGAGCGCGCCTGAACTCGGCGAGGTGGATCCGCGGCAGATAGGTTCCGCAGCCGACGGTGGCGGTGTAGCGCCGGGGCGCGTCACCCATCTCGATGCAGCGTTCGTAGAGCTCGATCGCACGGTCGGTGTGGCCGAGCGTGGCGGTGAGGATCGCCTGCTCGAGCACCAGGTCGGTGAATCCGGGAAAGCGCTCGAGACCGTCCTGGGAGCGTGTCAGGGCATCCTGGGGGCGGCCGCAGACGCGCAGGGCCTTGACGAGGCGGCTGATCAGGGCCGGGGCGAACTCGTAGCGCTCGCCATCCGCGGAGGCCTCGATCAGGGCCCAGGAGCGCTCGAACTCGGCCAGCGCCGCGGAGGGATCGCCGGCGGCGGCGTACTCGGAGCCGAGGTTGTAGTGCAAGAAGGGCGTCGGCGGGCTCTCCGCCTGCTGCAGGCGCAGCAGCTCGATGTTGCGCCGGGACTTCTCGCGGCCGTCGCGCACGACGCCGAGGTAGCCGTAGTGCTCGATGCGCACGTTGGTGGCCTCGAAGCGCTCTGGCAGATATCCCGGCAGCCGGTTGGCGATCTGCTCGTGCAGCCGACCCTCGAAACGGTACTGGGGCCGGTTGCGGAAAATGCGCAGGGCGTTGTGGGTGACGGCGGTTCCGTCCTCGAGATCGCCCGTGTAGTTGGTCTCGGACAGGTAGAACGCCTCGCGCCAGGTGTGCCCGGTCAGCGAGCGCAGCAGCTGTGCGTCCTCGCGCACCAGCACCTCGTCGGCATCGAGGTACATCAGCCAGTCGCCGCTTGCGGCGTCGAAGGACACGTTGCGGGCCTCGGCGAACGAGCCCGTCCAGGCGTGGGAGATCACCTGCGCTCCAAAGGAGTGGGCGATCTCAACGGTGCGGTCGATCGAGCCCGTGTCGACGATCACGATCTCGTCGACCGCGTCTGCGACCGCGGCAAGACAGCGCGGCAGCATCTGCTCCTCGTCGCGAACGATCATGCACAGGCTGAGCCGCAGATCCTTGGCGGGCTGGGCGCGAGCGGCGATCTCGAGCGCTCGTCGAGCGAGTCCCGGCAGCGTGGGGTGCAGCGGCGCACGGTGGGCAGCGTCGCGGATGGCCTTTCGCCGCTTTGCGAGCGCGGCGAGGTTGCGATCGATCTCCGGCAGGCTCGGATCCAGGCGCTTGGCGGCCTTGAATGTGGCCCGCGCCGCGTCGAGGCTCCACAGCTCGTACAGCAGGACGCCCGTGTAGTTGAGCAGCCTTGGCTCGCTTGGCTCGCGCTCCAGCGCGTCGATGGCGCCGGCGGCGACCGTGGCGAACAGCTCTGGCAGGCGTCGCGAAGAGGCGCCGGCGCCGGCCGCGAGCCCCCGCTCGACGAGGCCCACGGCCGCCCAGTGGCGGCGCTGGGGATCCTCGATCGGCTCGAGTTGGGCGAACAGCGCGCGGTAGCCGTCGAGATCGTCGGCGGCCAGCAGCTGCTGCGCGCGTGGCGGCAGGTCGGTCGCCGTGACGGCGCTGTCGCTCGGTGCCGAGCCTGAGAAGCGGAGAGCCATTGCCTTGCATGGGTCATCGACCGCATCGGCCGATCTATGAGCGCAGCGCCCGATCCTGTGGCGCGGGCTGCGGAGATCTACTGGATCAGCCGCTTCTCGAGGGTTGCGGAGAGCTACCGATGCCCAATCGCCCGTCCCGACAGTTGGGGCGACTCGAGATTACGACCGGAACGGTCTATATCGTGGCCGCCGCTTCATCCCTCATACAACCTCTCTAAACCGTCGCATCCCACGCTCGGACCGTGAGCCAAGTTGCAAAGCGGGCGGGTATCCCCGCCGGTTCCCTCGAAATCGGAGCAGGCAAATAGCAATGACCGGACAGCGCGCGGGGAGGACATCGGCGCCTGAGGCGCTGGCGGCATGGCTGGCCTATCGTCAGAGCGGCGATCCGGAGATGCGCGACCGGCTGATCTTCATGTTCACGCCGATGGTGCGGTACATCGTCTATCGCAAGGTCAGGGAGATGCCGGCGCAGTGCGACGTCGAGGACTTCCTCTCGTGCGGGCTTGAGGCGCTGATCCGTTCGATCGAGCGCTATGACCCGGAGAAGGGAGCGACGCTCGAGCAATATGCGTGGACTCGAATCCAGGGAGCGGTGCTCGACGAGCTGCGCCGTCACGACTGGGCGCCTCGCTCCCTGCGACGGGACGAGCGGGCCATAAACAACGCACGTGAGAGCTTCGTGGCGGCGCACGAGCGCCAGCCCACTCTTCAGGAGCTGGCGGCAAAGCTCGAGATGGATCCGGCCGGGCTGGCGGAGCGGCTTGACGAACTGGCGCTGGCCGAGGTCGGCTCGCTGAACAGAATCGTGCGCTCGGACGACAACGCCACGATCGAGCGAATCGACACGTTGGTCAGCACCGACACCGAGTGTGACCCGATCTCGATGGCTGAGCGCCGCGAAGCCAAGGAGCGCTTCCGCAAGGCGTTTGCGCTGCTGCCCAAGCACGAGCGGGAGGTGGCGGTGCTGCTGTACGTGGAGGGCTGGACGCTGCGTGACATCGGCGCTCGGCTGGGGGTCTCTGAGAGTCGGGTGTCGCAAATCCACACCCAGCTGCGGCGCCGTCTCTATGACCAGCTCTCAGACGAGCTGCCACTGTTCAGCGCCGTCGGTTGACCGGCGCGGTGAGGTGAACCGGTGCCTGCCACGGGCAGGGTGCCTAAAGAATCGGGAGTTGCGGTCGAGCACCTGAAGGGAGATGGATCTCGGTCTCTATATCGCTGCCTCGGGGATGGTCGCCGAGCAGGTCCGCCAGGACCAGCTCTCCAACGATCTCGCCAACGCCTCGACGCCCGGCTACAAACCCGACGAGTCTCCGCAGCACAGCTTCGGCGAAGTGCTGCTGGCCAACTCACAGAACGGCCCGGCGGTGGGCTCGGTGAACATGGGTGTGGAGCTCGGCAAGACCTACACCGACATGACACCCGGCTCGATTCAGGACACGGGCCAGCCGCTTGACTTCGCGATCCAGGACACGGGCTTCTTCGGAGTGCAGACCGCGCAGGGGGTTCGCTACACCCGCGACGGCCAGTTCACCGCCTCCACGCAGGGAGTGCTGACAGACGGGAAGGGCAATGCGGTGCTCGACCAGAGCGGCAAGCCCGTCAGGGTGCCGGCCGGAGGAAACCTGTCGGCGAGCGCGCTTGGGGTGTTCACCGTCCCAGATGCAGCCAAGGAAGGTGAAAACCTGTACAGCGGCAAAGCCACTCACAGCGCGAGCGGCGCGGGCACGGTACGGCAGGGAGCGCTGGAGGGATCTGGGGTGGATGCAGCGAAGGTGATGGTCGACATGATCACCTCGATGCGCACGTTCCAGTCGGGACAGCAGGCCATACAGGCGATCGGCCAGACCCTGCAGCAGGCCTCTACTCAGGTCGGCTCGCTCAACGTCCCAGGATGATCGGGGTGATCGGATGATCGAAGGTCTCTATGCGGCTGCGGCAGGTATGGCGGCGCAGCAGCAGCAGCTTGACGCGATCAGCAACGACCTTGCGAACGAGTCGACCACCGGCTACAAGGCCGAGCGGATCGGCTTCGACGACCTGCTGTACAACGAAGTCGACATTGCGGGCACCAAGACGAGCACTGGGGCGGGGGCAAGCGCGCAGCTGATCGGGCGCGACCAGTCGCAGGGGTCCTTGCAGGAAACTGGGAACCCGCTGGATCTCGCCGTCGAGGGGGAAGGCTATTTCCAGGTCAAGCGTCCCGGCGGCCAGGTGGAGCTCACTCGCAACGGCGCCTTCGAGGTGGATGGGAAGGGGAGCATCGTGAACGCCGAGGGCAATCCGTTGATTCCACCGATAAAGCTGCCCGCCGGCACTCCGCTCGGCGATGTGACGATCTCCTCGAATGGGACGGTGAGCGTGGGGGAGCGCAAGCTCGGCCAGATCAAGCTGGTGAACGTGACCGCCCCGGACAAGTTGCTTGCGGACGGTGGCGGGGGCTTCACCACCACGGCCGCCAGTGGGGCGGCAAAGGCGGCCGGCGGCTCGACGATCCGCCAGGGGGCGCTTGAGAGCTCCAACGTGGATCTGGCCACGGAGATGTCGACGATGGTGAGCACGCAGCGGGCGTATCAGCTGTCGAGCAGTTCCATTCAGATGGAGAACCAGATGATGTCGATGGCCAACCAGCTGCGCTCATGAGCCTTGAAGGCTCGGACGCGGCGGCCTCGAGCGGCCCGCCGGCGGCCAACCAGGCGCTCGAGCCTGCCTGGGTGCGAAACGGCTCAGCGGCGACCAAGCAAGCATATGGGCTCGCGCAGGACTTCGAAGGGATGCTCCTGCAGGAGCTCTCCCAGTCGATGGCGAGCACCAGCGGGCTCGGCGGAGAAGAAGACTCGGCGAGCGGCGAAGCCGGCGCGGGAGGCGAACCTCCGGTCGCGGGCGCCGGACCAATGACGAGCGAGCTCTCCTCGCTGCTGCCGCAGGCCCTGAGCTCAGGTGTGATGAGCGCCGGTGGCCTCGGCCTCGCGGATCAGCTGACGCGCGGCCTGGAACCGACCGCGAGCCCGCCGGCGCAGGTGGGCGCAGGTGGAGGAACTGGCGCATGAGCCCGGCGGCGCTGCTCGCCGGGGAGCAGCGCGAGCGGGCCCCCTCGCTGGGCGCCGAGGTGCTGGCGCATCTGGATGCGCAGATCGCCTCGGCTCGCAGCCTGCTCGAGGTGGTGCTCGATCAGGGCGCGGCGATCAGGGCTCGGGACGTGCACACGGTGGTGCGCCTGGCGGGCATCATGCGCGGGGAGATGGGCCGCCGGCAGCTGCTCGAGGAGGAGCGCCTGCGGTTGCTTCAGCGCAGCGGCGAACGGTTGGGCGTGCCGGCGCAGACGGTGACGCTGTCGCTACTGAACACGCTGATGGATGCCGATAGCGCACAGAGGACTGGCGCACGAAGCGCCGAATTGCGGGGATTGCTGCATGAGCTTCGCCGCGAACATGCTTGCAACCGCGCCTTGATGCAGGTGGAGCTCGGCTTCCTGGACCATCTGATGAGAATGCTGGCTATCGACGGAAACCACGGGTATGACCCACGGGGCGGCTCGACCTCGAGCTCCCAGCCACGCCCGCATGGGGCCTTGCACGTTCTGGATCTGCGGGCCTAGCGATGCCGATCCCGACTCTGCAGGGGCTGCAGACCGCGCTGAGTGGACTGCTCGCCGAGCAGCAGGCCATGGACGTGGCCGGTCACAACATCGCCAACTCGAACACCGAAGGCTATTCGCGCGAGACGGCTGTGCTGCAGACCAACCAACCGCTGGTGATCCCTGCGCTCTCGGAGGTGACCGGCAAGGGCGGGCAGCTCGGCACGGGGGTGAGCGTCGCGACCTATACCCGGATTCGCAACAGCTACCTGGATGCCCAGTACCGCACCCAGAACTCCGCTCTGAGCGCGGCCGGCACGCAGTCGGAAGAGCTTCAGCAGGTGCAGAGCGCGTTCAGCGAGCCTTCGAGCTCGGGGATATCGAGCCGGCTGTCGGCGTTTTGGAGCGCGTGGAGCAGTCTCGCCGAAGCGCCCAGCAGCCTGGCGGCGAAGGAGGGGGTGGTGAGCGCCGGCAACGAGCTCGCCGTGGCGCTCAACCAGCTCAGCTCGCAGATATCGACGGTCTCCAGTCAGGCCACCCAGCAGTACGCGTCGCTCACGGGGCCGGGGGGCGAAGTCCAGGACGATGCCAACCAGATAGCCCAGCTGAACCAGCAGATCAAGCTCGCCGAAGAGGCGGGGCAGCAGCCCAACGACATGCTCGACCGTCGTGACACGCTGCTGGACAAGCTCTCCGCGCTGGCCCAGGTGACGGTGACTCAGCAGCCCGATGGGACCGACACCGTGGGCTTCGGCGACGCCGCCAAGCCGCTGGTGGAAGGCTCGACTGTCAACTGGCCCCAGACGCTCACCGCGGCCGCGGGCGGTCAGCTCGGCGCGCTGCTCAGCCTCACCGGCGCCTCGGGCACGCTGGCGTCCTACCAGTCGGCGCTGGACAACGTGGCGGGCGAGGTCGCGAGCACGGTCAACGGATTGCACACTTCGACCCCGTTCTTCTCCGGCACGACCGCCGCGACGCTTGCGGTGGCGGTTACGCCACCTCAGGTACAGACCTCCTCCACCGAAATCGCGGCCGGCAACGACGTCGCGCAGGCGATCGCCGCGTTGCGAGGGGGCTCGGCCGACCAGAGCTATGCCGCCCTGGTGGAGCAGGTTGGAAGCGACGTGAAGACCTCCCAGGACGAACAGGTGAACTCGCAGACGATGGTGACGGCGGTCAACAATCAGCGTCAGAGCGTTTCAGGTGTGTCACTCGATGAAGAAATGACCAACCTGATCAGCTTCCAGCGCGGCTATCAGGCCTCGGCGCGCACGCTGACGGCGATGGACAGCATGCTGGAAACCTTGATCGAGCACACCGGGATCGTGGGGCTGTAGCGCATGAGCGAGCGCATTACTCCGGCGATGGTGACGGGCTCAACGTTGAACGACATCAACTCGGCGCTCGGCTCTCTGGAGCGCAGCTCCAATGAACTGTCATCGGGCAGGTCGATCCTCGAACCGTCGGACAACCCCTATGGCGCCAGCCGGGCGATCGACCTGCAGAGTCAGCTCGACGGGCTGACCTCCTATACGAACAGCGCGCAGGACGGGATCTCCTGGGAGAGCACCGCCACCGGCGCGATGTCCAACATGAGCAATCTCGCCGAAAGGGCTCGAGAGCTGCTGGTGCAGAGCTCCAACGGGGTGTACAACCAGGGCGACCGCAACAACATCGCCGCCGAGATCGAACAGCTTGCGCAGACCATCAAGCAGGATGCGAACACGCAGTACGCCGGCCAGTATGTGTTCTCCGGGACAGCCACGGACACGGCGCCTTACCTGCAGGGCGAAAACGACGCCTATCAGGGCAATGCAGAAGCGGTGACGCGGGTGATAGGACCGAACGCGTCGGTGACCGTGAACACGAACATCTCCTCGCTGCTCGGCAACGGCATGGCCTCCGGCGATGGCAAGCTGCTGGACGTGCTCGGCACGATCGCCCAGCACCTGCGAGGTGGTACGACCGAAGACCTTCAGGCGTTGAGCTCGACGGACTTGAAGAACCTTGACGGGAACATCGAAACGCTGACTCAACTGCAGGCCAACGCGGGGAGCGCCACCGACCAGCTGCAGATGGCGGTTAGCCGCATCGAAGGTCTTCAGGTGACGATCACCCAGACGCTGTCCAACACCGAGGACGTGGACTTTGCGAAGGCTTCGATCGACTACTCCAACGAGCAGGCCGCGTACGATGCTGCTTTGCGCGCAGGCGCGAACATCGTTCAAGAATCCCTGCTGAACTTCCTCCACTAGACGACTGCAAGGAGTGGCGCAATGCCTGTGACATTCGAGAGCGTCCGCTTCGGAGAGGTGGAGATCGCGGAGGAGGCGGTGATCGAGTTCCCCTTCGGGCTGATCGGCCTGGGCGGATCCCGCTACGCCCTGATCGATCGCAACCCGGGCAGCGGGTTCCTGTGGCTGCATTGCGTGGAGGACCCGGCGCTGGCACTGCCGGTGGTGGATCCCCGCGACTTCTTCGCCGCCTTCGCGCTGGAGATCGCCGACGAGGATCGGGAGCGAACCGGTATCGCGGACATCTCTGAGGCTCAGCTGTATGTGACGGTGCGCGCGACACCGGATCCGCTGGAGATCACGGTCAACCTGCGAGCTCCGCTGGTCATCAGCGGCAAACTGGGATACCAGGTGCTCAACACGATCGAGGGCGCGATGCTGCGGGCGCCGCTGTTCACGCTGCCAGACCAGTCCGGCGGCGAGCAATCGCAGGCCGTCGACGCGGCGTAGGAGCGCTTCAGAGGCGCAATCGGCGCAGGGCGCGCCGATCTGCCCGGGATTGGTTCATAATCACTGCCAATGCTGATATTGGCGCGTCGCCCCGGAGAACGCGTAGTTATCGGCGAGGACATCCTGGTCACCGTGATGGCGGTCAACGGCCATACGGTTCGGCTGGGGATCGAGGCGCCCCAAAGCGTGTCGGTGTACCGCGAGGAGATCTGGCTGGGTGTCAAGGAGGAGAACCGCGCGGCCGCCGAGGCCGACGTGGACGCGCTTCCATCGGCTCCAAAGCAGCAGACCCCCGACGACACGGCTGAATGAACGCAGACGGCCTACGCTCGAGCTTCCTCGACTTCTTCGTGGCGCGCGAGCACACGCTCGTGGGGTCCTCGAGCCTTGTGCCCGCGCACCCGGCGGCGCCGCTTTTCACGAATGCGGGGATGGTGCAGTTCCTGCCGGTGTTCTTCGGCGAAGAGCCACCGCTGTCCCCGCGCGCGACCTCCTCGCAGAAGTGCCTGCGGGTGAGGGGCAAGCACGACGACATCGAGATCATCGGCCGCAGCTCTCGCCATCTGACTTTCTTCGAGATGCTGGGGAACTTCAGCTTCGGCGACTACTTCAAGGCAGAGGCGATCGAGTTCGCGTGGGCGTTTCTGACCGAGACGCTTGGCCTTGAGGGCGAGCGCATGTGGGCGACGGTCCACACCTCCGACGACGAGGCCGCACAGCTGTGGCAGGAGCTGGTGAGCCTGCCGGCCGAGCGTATCCAGCGAATGGGCTCGGACAACTTCTGGGAGATGGGCGCGACCGGTCCCTGCGGGCCGTCCTCGGAGATCTTCTACGACAAGGGGCCCGAGTTCGGCCCAGACGGAGGCCCCGCGGGCGGCGGCGAGGAACGCTACGTCGAGATCTGGAACCTGGTGTTCATGGAATCCAACCGCCTGGAGGACGGCAGTCTGAGCGCGTTGCCGAAGCGCAACATCGACACGGGCGCCGGTCTGGAGCGGATCCTGCCGATCGTGCAGGGCAAGTCCTCGGTGTTCGACACCGATGTGCTGCGTAGGCTGATCGGGGCGGCGGAGGAGCTGACGGGCTGCGTGTACGGTCGCGAGGAGGAGCGCGACGTGAGCCTGCGGATCGTGGCCGATCATGCGCGGGCCGTGACATTCATGCTCGCCGACGGTGTGGTGCCCTCGAACCTGGAGCGGGGGTATGTGCTGCGCCGGATCATCCGACGGGCGGTGCGACACGGCCAGCGCGTTGGGGCCCGCGACGGAATGATGTCGGCGATGGCGGCTGCGGTGACCGAGGTGATGGGCGACGCCTATCCCGAGCTCGAGCGCTCACTGGACATGGTGAGCGACATTCTCGAGCGCGAGGAGCACCGTTTCGTCGAAACTCTCAGCCTCGGCCTTGGCATGTTGGAGGAGGTGATTGGGGATGGGGGGGGCGTTCCCGTGATCTCAGGGAGCACTGCCTTCATGTTGCACGACACCTACGGGTTTCCGATCGAGCTCACGACCGAAATCGCCGGCGAGCGAAAAGTGGGGGTGGACCTGGAGGGGTTCGAGCACGCGATGGAGCGTCAGCGCGAGCTGGCGCGCAGCGCAGCGGGCGGTGGGGAGGGCGATGAGCAGGAGAGCCGGGCGGCAGGTCGTCTGCTGGCAGAGCTCGGGGAGATGGCGCCAACCGAGTTCCTTGGTTACGAGCAGGTGGAGGCGCAGAGCAAGCTCCTGCGCGTACTCGAGTCCTCTGACGGGGAGACAATTGAGATATTCGCGCAGAGGACTCCGTTCTACGCCGAAAGCGGCGGACAGGTGGGCGACACGGGCGTGATCGAGAGCAGGACGGGGAGAGCCCGTGTGATCGGCACCGACAGGCCGCTGGAGGGAATCATTCGCCACCTGGCAAAGCTCGAGAGCGGCACGCTCGTGGAGGGCCAGGAGGCGACGCTGCGCGTCGATGAGGCCCGTCGCGATGCGATCAGACGCAGCCACACCGCGACCCACCTGCTGCACTGGGCGCTGCGCAGCACGTTTGGCCCGCAGCTGCAGCAGCAGGGCTCGCTGGTGGAACCTGACTATCTGCGCTTTGACTTCAACCATCACGCTCAGCTGAGCGACGAGGACGTCGCGAGGATCGAGGAGCTGGTGGTCGGCGACATCCTCAACGACGAAGCGGTGGAGACAACCGAGACCACGCTCGAGCGCGCAAGGTCGGAGGGGGCGATGTCGTTCTTCGGCGAGAAGTACGGGGAGGTGGTGCGGATGGTGCGCGCCGGCGAGCACTCGATCGAGCTGTGCGGTGGCACTCATGTCCCTGCGTTGGGGCGGATCGGCGGGTTCGTCGTGCGCAGCGAGTCGTCCGTGGGCGCCAATCTCAGACGCATCGAGGCGTTGACGGGCAGGGCTGCCCACGAGGATCATCGTCGTGCCCGCCTGCTGCTGCAGTCGGCGGCCGAGTCGCTGCACGTGGGCACAGATTCGGTCCCAGAAGCGATCTCGCGCCTGCAGAGCTCTCTGAGCCAGGAAGAACGACTGCGGCGGGCCCTTGCCGAGGAGGCGGATCGCGAGCTGGCCTTGACGCTGGTGGACTTCGCCGTTGATGGAAACGTGGTGGCGCGTCTGGATGGCCGCGACCAGCAGGCGCTGCGGGCGATCGCAGCGGAGCTCGCCCAGCGCCCGGAGGTGAGGACCGTTGGGTTGATCGGCTCCCCGGACGGGGAGTCGGTGGCGATTGCAGTGGCGATCGATGGAGACTCGGGCGATGCGCCGGCCGGGGACGCGCCGGGGATAGTCCGGTCGGTGGCGAAGCTGGTCGGTGGGGGCGGGGGCGGCAAGGACCGTCGCCTGGCGGTTGGTGGGGGTCGAGACGTCAATGGGATCGAGCGGGCGCTGGAGGAGTTGCAGAGCGCGCTGAGCCAGTAGTGCAGGGCGGGTAGCGCAGGGCCCCTGTAGTACAGGACCCGTAGTGCAGGACCCGTAGTGCAGGACCGATGGTGCAGAGCCGGTGGTGCAGAGCGCCGGGATCGGCCTGCGGCTTGGCTAGTGTGGGCGCTGATGATCTCGACGGTCGATCTCGCGGGTGTGCAGGAGCTACTTCGAGGCGGCGCCCAGCTGGTGGAGGTGCTGCCCGAGGAGGAGTACCGGGAACTCCATCTGCCGGGCGCCGTCAATCTGCCTCTCAAGGAGCTTGACGGCGAGCATCTGGATCGATTGGATCGAGGGCGGCCGGTGATCGTCTATTGCTGGGATGCGCTGTGCGATCTGAGCACCCGGGCCGCTTACCGCCTCGCCGGGCTCGGGTTCGACGCTCACGACTACGCTCTCAGCAAGGTCGACTGGATGGCCCACGGTCAACCGCTCGAAGGCACTGCGGCTGCGGCGCCGACCGCGCTCAGCTTCGTGCGCAGGGATATCGCCACCTGCCGGCTCGATGAGCGC